>JAGASC010000213.1 GCA_017621905.1 Roseburia sp. | reverse complement strand
ATCGAATTCCAGGGCTGCATCCGTTGTATGTACCTCGTCTGCTCCCGCAACTGCATCTACTGTTTGTATCTCATTGATTCCAAAACTGCCAGAATTCTTAATGCTGCTGCCAGACAATACTGCGCCAAAGGCCACCACTCCAAATAACACTATACACGGGAACAACACCGCGGGCACTCTGTCTGACCTTTTCTCCTGCTGCTTTTTATTATGAAATCGAACCACAAATATCCGCAAATTTTTTCCCCACATCACACTGTCCTCTAAATATATGCCGATGTGCCAGAAAATAATACGCTGTCCTTCGGCTGCCCCTGCCTTTTTGGGGTGCACTTGTTACTCACATTCAATATTATAGAATTGTCTGACATCAAGTAACATCAAAGTTCCTTCTCTACTCCCATAAACTTATGTCCTGACTCCGTGCCATAATCATCGTTATAATATTCATCGTAATAATCATAATAGTCATAGCCGTCATAATAATCGTAGCCGTCATAGTAGTCATAGCTGTCATAATAGTCATAGCTGTCATAGTCATCAAAATTATAATTATCATAATAATAGTTTTCATAGTAGTCATAGTAGTCTAAACCTGTTGACGACATATTCATGAAAATAAAGGCATACAGTATAATCGAGAACAACAGGGAAAGTCCTGCTGTCACGATACCTCCAATCGCCAGCCCATTTTTCCTGAACTTTACGATTTGGATAATTCCAAGTACAATTGCAGCAATTCCTGTAAACCAGTTTATGCAGGTGCAAAACAGAAGCAGTGAAATAATCCCAAGAACAAGGGAAATAATTCCAAAGGTCTGGTTCTCCTCCTTCGGCTGCTGTGACTGCTGCCATCCGTTGTAATTCTGATACTGACCATAATTCTGCTGGCCGTAGTTTTGCTGACCATACCCTTGATACTGACCGTAATTTTGCTGACCATATTCTTGATACTGACCATAGTTCTGCTGACCGTAACCCTGGTTTTGATCGTAGTTCTGCTGGTCATAACCCAGATCCTGGTTCTGCTCATAATCCTGCTGTTCATAGGCCTTATTCTCACCAGCCATATCTTCATTTCTATCTAATTCAGACCTTCCCTCCAGTTTTTCATCATCCATTATTTTTTCCTCCTGCAAAACATCTATGTCGCTCATTTCTACTGCATATCTTTGTATTTTATTCTAACAAAGTAAACACACCTTGACAAGCAAAGAATCTCACTCCCTGCAAATTTCTGATACAACGCTTGAAAAGCAGCAGCTCTACTTCTCTTTATTAATTGGATGCCCCTCTATGTATTGCTCCAAAATTTCAGCCGCCTGTCCCACCAGTTCCTTGCAGGGACGTTTCTTATAATATTCCTCCGTCCGGGCCTCCGGCACCGGTGCCTCCCGCTTTACGGACAATCCCAGAAGTTCCCGACAGACAATGGACCCATTTTCCTTTTCAAAGGCCGCCGCCAGTTCCTGTATTCTGGCATAATGTGCAGCCTTCTCCTCCCTGGCCTTCGGATCGTCATAGCCGTACAGCGCACCTGCCACCAGAAACATTCCGCTGACCGCACCACAGACTTCGCGCAGCCTGCCCATACCTCCGCCAAAGGATGAACTTAAGGCCGCGGCAGCCTTTCGGTCCATTCCGTGCAAATCCTCAAATGCCAAAAATACAGATTGGGCACAGTTATATCCTTCTTCAAATAATTGCATCGCCTTTTCTTTTCTCATTTCAACTTTTCCTTTCACTCTGCTTCACCGATAACATCTTGTTATTTCACAGAAAAACATGCGTCCCCAAATTTCCAATTACACTTAATATATAACTTTTATCCTCTTTTCTCAATGCTTTTATTATTTTCTTTCATCTTGTAATTTCCTTTTCTTTTTTTACAATACTTTTGATATTTTATGATGCTTTTGTATTTCTAAAATGCTATAATGGCGATAGGAAAACCAGAAAGGAGCGGAACTTTTGTTCCGGGAATATATGAGTACACTGAATTTGACATTACTGACGGACCTCTATGAACTTACCATGATGCAGGGCTATTTTAAAAACCAGAACCGTGATGTGGTGGTCTTTGACGCCTTTTACCGCAGCAATCCCTGCGACGGCGGCTATTCCATCTTTGCAGGGCTGGCCCAGGTGATAGATTATATTGAAAACTTAAAGTTTGACGAGGATGACATTTCCTATCTGCGGAGCTTAAAAATTTTTGATGAAGATTTTCTTTCTTATTTATCTACGTTCCGTTTTTCCGGTGATATTTACGCCATACCGGAGGGCAGTTTGATTTTTCCGCGGGAGCCGCTGATCAAGGTGGTAGCTCCCATTATGGAGGCGCAGCTGATTGAAACCGCCATTTTAAATATCATCAATCACCAGTCCCTGATTGCCACCAAGGCAGCCAGAGTCTGCTACGCTGCAAAGGGTGACGGTGTTATGGAGTTCGGCCTGCGCCGGGCCCAGGGACCGGATGCCGGTGTCTACGGTGCGAGGGCGGCTGTGATTGGCGGATGTAAGGGCACCTCAAATGTGCTTGCCGGGCAGATTTTTGATGTTCCGGTATTGGGAACCCATGCCCACAGCTGGATTATGAGTTTTCCGGACGAGTACACTGCGTTCAAGACCTACGCGAATCTTTACCCTTCCGCCTGCATCCTGCTGGTGGACACCTATGATACCTTAAAATCCGGTATTCCGAATGCCATCCGTGTATTTACCGAAATGCGGGAAGCGGGCATTCCGCTGACTTACTACGGAATCCGCATGGACAGCGGCGACTTGGCTTATCTCTCGAAAAAAGTGCGTAAGATGCTGGATGATGCCGGCTTTGCGGATGCTGTTATCTCCGCTTCCAACGATTTGGACGAGTACCTGATTGAAACCTTAAAGCAACAAGGGGCCACCATTACCTCCTGGGGTGTGGGTACCAACCTGATTACCTCTAAGGATAATCCGGCCTTCGGCGGTGTGTACAAGCTGGCCGCCATTCAGGATGAAAACGGCGTTTTCCAGCCAAAGATAAAGCTTTCTGAAAACATCGAAAAGGTGACAAACCCGGGAAATAAAACGGTTTACCGCATTTATGATAAAGCAACCGGAAAAATTAAGGCGGATTTGATTTGTCTGGCTGAGGAAACTTTTGACGAAAATAAGGACTTGAAACTATTTGACCCGAATGCTCCCTGGAAGAAGACCCGCCTGCCCGGCGGCAGCTATCGTATGCGTGAACTGCTTATTCCTGTTATCAAAAACGGCGAAACGGTGTACCAGTCCCCAAGTGTTATGGAGATTCGGGAATTCTGCAATAAAGAAAAGGAAACTATCTGGGATGAGACCAAACGTTTTGTGAATCCGCAGGAAATCTATGTAGATCTGTCTCAGAAGCTTTATGATATGAAGGCAGAGCTGCTGAATAAAATGGGACAGGAGTAGCTATAAATACTCATCACAAATGGCTCCAATCGCACAAGGCGATGGAGCCATTTATCAAAGATCCTATTAATTAAATCCAACCACTTTCTGAGACAGCTTGTACGCCGCTACAGAAATCTTTCTTCCACCCTTTCCGGGCAGGTTCATGGTATTTCCCATGATTCCGGAACGTAGCCTGTGGAACAGCCTTGTGTCCGTTTCTTTGATATATTTCCAAAGTTCCCGTTTCTTCTGCAGGTTTTCCTCTGTGCCTGACCGAATCAGCATGACTGTGGAAATGACTGTGACAATCTCTAAATAGCTGATCATATAACGGCGCAGCTTCTTATTTTGGATTTTCCAGATATCAAATGCTTCCAGCATAATTTTATTCACACGAATCTGCTGATCAATTCTGGAAATCATGACCTTCTCATTGACGGACTGATCATCCCTGCCGATATAATAACGATAAAAATCCACATCCATGTAATACATCGTCCGCACACTGGGCAGTGGCTTGTATACATAGATGTTATCCACATAGAAGGTGTGTTTCGGCAGCTCTAATCCACATTCCCGCAGCAGTTTTGTGCGATAAATCACAGAATGCATCAATATGTACTGCCCTTTATGGAATTTGCAATCGTCCCAGGTAATCAGCTGGTCCTTGGGCAGTGCTGTGTAACGCATCACTTTTTTATGCTTCGCTCCCACTTTCTCATAGACATAGTTGGCGATGAACATATCCAGCGTCGTATCTCCGCCGGAAAGTTCCCGCAGCTTATCTAAAATTTTCATGTAAGCATCCTGGTCTACCCAGTCGTCACTGTCCACAACCTTAAAGTATAGTCCGGCAGCATTGCGGATTCCGGCATTGACTGCCTCACCGTGTCCGCCGTTTTCCTGATGAATGGCGCGAACGATTCCCGGATATCTTTTTTCATATGCGTCTGCAATCTCAGGGGTGCTGTCCTTTGAACCGTCATTTATGACAAGGATTTCCACATCATCCCCACCGGGAAGAAGGGACTTGATACAGTTTTCCATATAAGCTTCTGAATTGTAACATGGTATTGCGAAAGTTAATAATTTCATATAATATAATCTTCCTTTCCTCATTTTTCTACAAATTTGTCTGTGCCGTTTACTGTAAACATTACAGGCTTTCTGCCAACTCCATGGCTTTCTTAGTCATCGCATCAATATTGTAATATTTATATTCCGCCAAACGGCCTAACAGGTGGAAATTCTTCATTCCATCCGTCAACGCCTTATATTTCTCATATAAAGTCTGATTTTCCTCATTTAAAATGGCATAGTAAGGAATCTCTCCCTCCGCTCCGGAATATGCAAAGGGATATTCTTTCACAATCGTGGTTCCATTGGCATCCTGCTGGCCTGTCAGATATTTAAATTCTGTAATTCTGGTAAAATCCTCGCTGACCGTATAGTTTACCACGCTGTGCCCCTGGTAAGAATGCTCATCATAATGCTCAAAATAAAAATCCAGTGAACGGTAGGGCAGTCTTCCAAATCTACAGTCAAACAACTCATCCAGTGCACCGGTATAAATCACGTCCCCGGTAAACTTCACACCATCCAGATAAATCTCATTTTCCGCAAAAGTCAGACGCTTACAGCAATCCACACCGGTCTGTAGCGTAATATTTTCATGGGCAAGCATCTTTTCAAACATTGGGGTGAAACCGTCCTTTGGCACGCCCTGATATTTATCCTGAAAATAGCGGTTGTCATAGGAAATAAGCACCGGTACACGGCCTGTGACTTCCGGACTGATTTCTTCCGGCTTCTGCCCCCACTGCTTCATCGTATATTTCAGGAAAATATTTTCGTAAACATACTGGGCAATTTCCCGGATGTCCGGGTCTTCATTCTCCCGCAGCTTCATAATGGGAACGCGGCTGCCCTCGCCGTATGCCCCAATCAGCTTCTGCTCCAGCGCGTCCGCCGCAGCCTTGCCAAGCTTTCGGTCGTATACCATATGTAATGTATTAAGATTAAATGGTACCGGAATCAGTTCGCCGTCTACCTTCGCCACAACCTCATGCCCGAACATATGCCAGTCTGTGAAGCGGGACAAAAATGCGAACACATCCTCCATCCCTGTATGGAAAATATGTGGTCCGTAATTGTGAATCAACACTCCGTAGGCATCCTGCTCATCGTAGCAGTTTCCGCCGATATGACTTCTCCGCTCTATCACCAGAACCTTTTTGTTCTTCTCTTCCGCAAGTTTCCTCGCTGCCACTGCGCCGGCGATACCTGCGCCTATTACTACACAATCGTACATTACGATTCCCCTTTCGTTTTTACATGAGACTTATTATACTATTTTTCTTCATACAATCCAATGCATTTTTTCTTATAACTTTCTAAAGATTTGTCCAAATTATTTGCATTTTCCTGTTTCTGCCAAAAATATTCGTTAATTATTCTGAACAGCTACAGTTTTTGTTCATATTTTATTTACAATTTTCTCACAAACTCGGCATACGCAAGTCACAAATGAACATTATACTGTGTTTAAAGATAAGGCAACAAGATTTTTTTCATAATACTTTTTTTCATTCCTGGCAGTAGTGCTATAGGTAGCAGACCTGTCAGGTTACCTTGCTTATCTTGATAAGCAAGGTTCCTCCCAACGAATAGTGAATTGTTTCACTTCCTATACACACAATCTTTTTCATATGAATAGCCGGTGCGTAAGCACCGGCTCCCTCTTTTTTATTCCCCATTTTCTTCGAAAAAAATGATAACTGTCCATTGGCGAAACACACCTGCCAGTTTTTATATGGCAAATGCACAGCTTCTTCGAATCATTTTAAAAAACGGTAACTATTTCCGCATAAATCTGCTCTGAATAGTTACGAAAAACGTAATTATTCAGCACCTTCATAATTACGACCGCAAGCCCATGAAAATCGCTTCGCGATAGTGGCTTGCTCATGGCGTTTCTACGTTTTCATACCGCCGACACACCTGTCGGCGTGCTATGCAGTAAATGCATAGGACTGTTCTGAACAGTTACCGAAAAACGTTCCTTTCCCAACTGAATATTCATGTACTCCGCGTATGCTGCAAAAGCTGATGGGATAGCATAACGCTCCCTTGCATCCTCGGCGTCCACGAAAATCAATTCCGGGATTTTGCTCTGTCCTGTTTGCATCATGTTTGCGTTTGCTGATTCATTCTCACTTTGTGGATTTTCGTCGCTAACCGTTTCATCTGCCAATCGGGCTGTCTCTGACAACCCGGATTCCTCTACCCGGATCGCGTATCCTTTCATATGCCATTCAATATGCGAAAAAATATGCTTGGCTTCCGTCAATTCCTGAATCCGGATGGGCACAAAATGCATCTCTTTTACCAGCGAAAGTGCCTGCTCAGCGCTCAGTTCTCCCTCCACATTAGGCAACTCATAAAGTCCTGCCAAAAGTCCCCGAGCCGGACGTTTGCGGATTGCCACCTTATCGTCATCACGGATGATGAGTACCGTCCGTTTTTCGATTTTGCGGGCTTTTGCCTTACTCTTTACGGGCAATTGGTCTATCAGATCCTCTTGTCTGGCCCGACACACTTCCTGCCAAGGACATTTTTCACAGAGTGGCGCTCCATTGGGCAGACATACGGTTGCACCAAGTTCCATCAGCGCCTGATTAAAAGCTCCGGCAAGATTCTTCTGTCCTCCGGTCATTTTGTTTTGCCCGTTTTCGGATTCCTGCTGCATGACCCTTGTCAATGCCTCTTCCACCTCTGTCCGGAAAGATTGTTTCATGATGTCTGTATCATCCGCTGTCACTCTGGTAAGCACCCGCAGCACATTTCCATCCACCGCAGGTACCGGTATTCCATAGGCAATGGACGCTATGGCACCCGCCGTATAATGACCGATTCCCTTTAGTTTTAGCAACGCTTCATAATCTGCCGGAATCATGCCGTCATACTCTTCCCTCACCTGGATGGCTGCCTTTTGCATGTTTCGTACACGATTATAATACCCAAGACCTTCCCACAATTTCAAAAGCTTGTCCTCCGGGCAGTCCGCCAAAGCCTGCACGTCCGGCAGCGCCTTTATAAATCGCTGGAAATAAGGCTTCACCGCCTCCACCCTGGTCTGCTGCAGCATAATCTCCGAGACCCACACGCGATAAGGTGTCGGCTCGCTGCGCCAAGGCAGTACCCTTGCATTTCCCGCAAACCACTCAAGCAGCGGATCAATCAACTGTTCTAATTTATAATCCTTTATCATCTCTTCTATCCTATATTTCCATTATAAAATTACCTTAATTACAATCATCATCTTCTTACTTTTTGAATCGGGGGTCTCAGGACTGCTTTTTCACCTCTCCAGACCCCCGGTGGCTATTTTTTTGTGCTTTTTCCCTTGCTTTTTCTCTTTTCGGGGGTCTCAGGACTGTTTTTTCGCCTCTCCAGACCCCCGGTGGCTGTTTTATAGACTTCTCCTTTATTTCGAGGGCTGGAAATATTTTTTGTTTCCGCCATTCAAGGTAAACTCTTCCATATCTTTTTTTACAAAACAGAGAAGTATAGCATCCGGAACCATAGATTTCTCATTTACGAATTCATCAGCAGAGACTTCACAAACACTGCAATCTTCTCCAGGCATTCTCGTGTAATCTCCTTGGAATATGCATAGGAGCAGCGAATGTAACCTTCACCACAGGTGCCAAAAGCATCTCCCGGAATAACGGCCACCTTCTGCTCTGCCAAAAGCCTTTCGCAGAACTCCTTACTGGAAAGCCCGGTCTCCTGAATGGAAGGAAATACATAAAATGCACCTCCCGGCTCCACTACATTAAGTCCCATCGCCTGAAATCCTTCTACCATGATTTGCCGCCGCTCATCATACTCTTTTCGCATCGCAGCGATTTCCTCGTCCCGCTCCGGACTGGTCAGCGCCTCAAGGGCGGCATACTGTGAGGTTGTTCCCGCCGACATGGTGGTAAACTGATGTATTTTATTCATGTGGAAAATCACATCCGCCGGACCAGCGGCAATGCCCATACGCCATCCGGTCATTGCGAAGGCCTTGGAAAATCCGTTCAGAACCACACATCTCTCATACATATCCGGCAGAGATGCAATGGAAACATGTTTTTTTCCATAAGTAAGTTCTGCGTAAATTTCATCGGTAATCACAAAAATATCATGATCGAGGATGACCTGGCGGAGACTCTCTAGGTCTTCTCTCTCCATAATGGCTCCGGTGGGATTGTTGGGGAATGAAATCAGAAGTACCTTCGTTTTTTCTGTGATTTTCTCCTCCAATTCCTGCCTGGTGAGGCGAAACTTGTTATTTGCCTGAAGTGGAATGGACACCGGCACACCGCCGCAAAGTTCCACGCAGGGGATGTAAGAAACATAGGCAGGTTCCACTACCAACACCTCATCACCGGGATTTACCAGGGTGCGCAATGCAAGGTCGATGCCCTCGCTGGCTCCCATGGTGATAAGGATTTCGTCTGCCTTGTCATAGTGAAGGTCAAATTTTTCCAGATATTCCGCTGCTGCGGCCCGAAGTTCTACGGTTCCGCGGTTATCCGTGTATTTTGTTTCCGCCCGCTGGATGGAT
>JAGASC010000212.1 GCA_017621905.1 Roseburia sp. | reverse complement strand
TGATTCTGAACTGAAGACCACCAGCATGTACTCCAAGGTTACTGTTATCCCGGCAACAACAGTGTACTATGAGGACAGTTTTGTGACCTTTACAAATTCATCAAATGCTACTGACGAGTATGGCGTATGGACAACTGTAGGTACTACAATCAATAGCACTCAGGATCAGGATCGTCCTGGTACGAGCCAGATTAGTGCAGATTTGGATGCTGACAATAATTACGGATATGACAGTGCTTACACTAATATGACACAGTATTCCATGGGCTCAGCTAAGAAGGTGACTGTTACTAATGGTATTTCTGGAATGGCATCTTTTGATTTCTATGGTACTGGATTTGATGTCATATCCATGACAGATACAACTACCGGAATGATTATTGTCAATGTATATGATGTAAGTGGTACTTTAGAGAAGAGTTTAGCTGTAAATACTTACTATGGATATGCTTATGGCGATAAGGATGGAGATGGAGATAGTGAGTGGTACACAGTTAGTAGCAATGACCCGAATGCACTATATCAGGTACCAGTAATCAACGTTAGTGGTTTGACATATGGAAAACATACCGTGAAGATTGTTGCAAGTTACAATAGCCTGAATGATCAGACAGGAACCGGTAGTTATGACTTTTATCTGGATGCAATCCGAATTTATGCTCCGTGTAATACAGATATAATCCTGGATGACAACGGTACTTCTGATGATACAACTGACGATATTACGGTTGGAGATGTATATAAAGAGGATGGAGAAGGCTGGCCTGTTTATCAGGAACTGCGTTCTAATGTAATTGCAAGTGCAGATTTCACAGGAGGCACCATTAATGGTATCGTTTTTGTGGACAGCAATAGTGCTACGTCAGCTGTTTCAGATTATGTTAGCTATGGACCTAACAATGAATTGTATCTGGCTCCGGGACAGTCAATTATATTCAGTTTGAATTTGGCTAATTACAGTGATAAAATTGCAACTGTTCAGTTGGGAATGAAGAGTGTGGATGCTAATGGAGCTAGCTATGTAATCATTGATGGAACGACTCTTGAAAAACTGGAAGATTTGACAGGAGCAGATAAAACTGTTCTGAAAACGACTACCGACATGTATTACGATATTACTGCTTTGAAAGATGCCGTTATTGTAATTTATAATGCGGGTGAAGAGGGTGTCTTGTCGTTGACTGATATTAAAGTAACATTTAAGGAAAATCCTGGCACAATAGATACCTTATGTTATGTTGATTATGATGTGATCAGTGCAGTTGTGGAGAGTATGAACTCTACGAATACGGAGGAAGAAACAGAGGAGACCTTTGAACCTACTGTTACGGTGACAAGTTCTTCCGCAACTGTCAATGAAGGTGGATACGTTACGGTGACGGTTACAACAAGTAATAATGTTGAGGCTGTTAGTGTCGATGGCAAAGTGGTATCAACATACATAGTAGAGGGTGATAATCGTGTTTGGACTACTGATGTTACTGAAATTTCTGCTGATTCAGAAGATGGAACAAAGACTATAGAAGTTGTTGCTTATGATAGTGTCGGAAATGCAAGTGAACCTAAAGCGATTATTATTACGGTGAACGAAGTTGAGCAGTCTGTCACCAATTCAGTAAAGTCTATTATTAGCAATATATTCAGTAAGCTGAAGAATTGGTTTGGGTGGTAATAGAGAGGAGGAATATCAAGTGAGAAAAAAATATAAGAAACCGGAAATTATGTTTGAGAGTTTCTCTCTTAACACCAATATAGCAGGAGACTGTGAAGTAAAAACATGGACACCTAATCAAGGGAAGTGTGCATACACATATGAAGATGAATTCCTCGGAGAGGTGAACTTGTTTATTGACGATGTTTATGCGTGTACAACAAAGGATGCAGATGGAGAATACGATGGTTTCTGCTATCATGTCCCTATTGAAAGCAATACCCTTTTCAACTCCTAAAACCTAATCCATAAGGTCGTGCTATTTACATGGCACGACCTTGTTCATTCAACGCGAGGTAAATATAATATCATGAGCACAAAGAAAAGGAAAAAGAAAAAAATATCCGCGAATGCACTTGTTTTATGGATAATTCTTACTATAGTAGTTGTCGTATTGGTGGTGCTTCTGAACCGATGTTTGCCGGATGGCTATGAGGGCAAGAAGACAGACGGTGGGGCCACGGAGGCAACGGATATAACTTCGGAGAGCGACAGCGTGTCCGCGGCAGTGTCTGAGAAGACACCGGTCATCGGTGCGATGGAGGACGTGGAAGTGGTCCTTGGAAAGTGTCTGCAGATTATTAACATTGGTTCCTATACCGG
This sequence comes from Roseburia sp., assembly GCA_017621905.1. Taxonomy (GTDB): domain Bacteria; phylum Bacillota; class Clostridia; order Lachnospirales; family Lachnospiraceae; genus Roseburia. Next base: position 4,640 of record JAGASC010000212.1, on the reverse strand, counting down.
TGCTTTTGTGGAGGATGGTACCAACGAGATTGTCTCCGGTGTGTTGATGCTGGTGGTTACAAATATCAGCGAAACTGATTTGCAGTATGCCCAGATTACGTTGCCTACGGAAGAGGGTGAAGCGCAATTTAGCATTTCTACCCTGCCTGCGGGTGAGTCTGCGGTGATTCTGGAGCAGAATCGGATGCCCTATACCGGTCAGGAGGACTGCTCTATGGCGGTTATTTCTAACATTGCCACCTTTGATGAAACTCTGAGCTTGTGCGAGAATCAGTTGGAACTTCAGATTCTGGACGGTGCTATCAACGTGACCAATATTTCTGGAGAGGACATTACCGGTGATGTGGTCATTTATTACAAAAATGCTGCGGATGACCTGTATTATGGTGGGATCACTTATCGTGTGCGTATCGAGGGCGGCATGGCAGCTGACGAGATTCAGCAGATTATGGCCGGTCATTTTTCAGATTCCGGCAGCAAGATCATGTTTGTGACGGTAGGAAAATAAAATGGAAAAATATTATTGCTTTGCCGGGGTGGAGATCAGTGTTCATGTGGATCAGGATTGGATGTATGACAACGACCGGACTCTGGCACCCTTTCGGGTGCAGCAGGTGACTGCGCCCCAACACTTCTATTTTACGATTGTGGATGCACCGACACCACCGAAAGGGCAGTGTATTGCCGTCATGGACAATTTCCTGGTGTATGCACAAGGAGATGTCTTGGTGCGTTATACGGGAGCCCAGAATGGAGATTGGAAGACGGCCTATATGCGTACGGAACATCTTGGGATGGAGCATTTGGTGGAGCTGAAATCCAGCGTGTATGTAGCTGGAATGTCTGCAAAGACGGTGCTAAACGCAATAGAGGCGGAGCATCTGATTGCACGGTCGGGAGGATTTGTATTTCATTCTTCTTATATACGTCTGGGTGATAGGGCAGTCCTGTTTACCGCGCCATCCGGCACCGGTAAGTCTACACAGGCGGAACTGTGGCGCACTTTGCGGAATGCGGAAATTATCAATGGAGATCGTTCTGTAGTACGCATTGCAGAATGTATTCCTGTGGCCGATGGCTTACCGTATGCCGGCAGTTCACAAATCTGTAAAAAGAAAACCCTGCCCCTCGCCGCCATCGTTTACCTAAAGCAGGCTCCCCAGACAACAATTCGTCGCCTTTGTGGAGCGGAAGCATTCCGCCGCGTGTGGGAAGGCTGCAGTATCAATATCTGGGACAAAGAAGATATCATGCTGGTATCAGATACGGTGCAGAGGGTAGTAATGACTGTACCTGTATATGAACTTGCCTGCACTCCCGATGAATCTGCAATAATCGCACTGGAAGGAGTTTTAATGGGATGAAAACAAAGAATACAGAACCCTATATTTCCACCTATCTTCACACCAAAGGCAGAAAATTGGGCCTGCCCATCGCCGGCAATTTTGAACTGACGGCCCGTTGCAATTTTAATTGCCCCATGTGCTATGTGCACCAATCCGCGGAGCAAGTGGCAGCACGGGGCGGGGAACTGACGACAGGGCAGTGGCTGGACATCGCTTCTGCCGCCCAGAAAAAAGGAATGATTTTCGTTCTGCTTACTGGCGGAGAACCGCTGATGCGTAAGGATTTTTTTGAAATATACGATGGTATGAAAAAACTGGGGCTGATGATTTCCATCAATTCCAATGGATCCATGTTGCAGGGCGAGATCCTGGAACGATTTTTGAAAGATCCGCCCTTCCGTTTTAATATATCTCTTTACGGCGGTAGCAATGAAACCTATGCCAACATGTGTGGTTTGCCGGTTTATGACAGAGTGAAGGAAAATATTCGTGCTTTGCGCAAAGCCGGTGTGGTCGTCAGTCTGAACTTGTCCATTACACCTTATAATTGTCAGGATCTGGAAAAGATATACGCAGATGCGGTGGAATTGGATGTGAACGTGAAAGCGTCTAGTTATATGTATCCGCCGGTGCGGGTCAATGAGGAACATTTCGGCTGTGGCAACCGTCTGTCCGCGACTGAGGCAGCACGCTGCTCTGTGAAATGGGATGAACTGCGGTTTTCAGAAGAAGAATTTGCCATGCGTGCGCAGAGTATGCAGCATATGGTGGAAGAATTCCGTGAAGGCTGTCCTGTGGAGGCAGGAGAAGGAATCCGTTGTCGTGCCGGTTCTACCAGCTTTTGGGTAACCTGGCAGGGAAAAATGATGCCCTGTGGCATGATGACTACTCCGGTGGTATATCCTCTGGAAGTGGGATTTGACGAAGCATGGGAGCAATTGAGAGTCATGACCAAGGAAATTAAGACACCGGCGCAATGCGGAAGCTGTGCTTACAAGGATGTCTGCGGTGTGTGCACTGCGGTATGTTATACTGAGACGGGACGTTTTGATGGTGTCCCCAGTTATGTTTGTCAGAAGACGAGGGAACAGGTGCGGCTTACGCAGGAAGTGCATGAGAAAAGATGCAAAATATGATTCGTTTAATTTGGTAAAAGATATTTGATGTGCCAAAACTAAGAAAAACTCTATGATATGCCCAATGGTGCGTATCCTGGAGTTTTTCTTTTATCTGAAAAATAATGGGAGTCTGCAGAAATGTAATGCTAGGTGAAAATTGGGTGAAAACATAATAAAAACATACATCATTTCGTGAACAAATCATTGCCTGCGGATTGCTTTTGCGCTACAATAAAAATAGATTATTGCAGTGCAAAAGAGAATCAGATGAAAAGCATATACTGGAGGTGCAGCAAGGTATGGGAAGTTATTTGAATCCTGGCAATAGTGGATTTGAAGGAATCCGAAATGATGAATATGTAGACAAAACCGGTTTGATAGGGTTAATCAATCAATCGATCAATACGCCAAGACGATTAACATGTGTCAGCAGACCCCGCCGCTTTGGAAAGTCATTTGCGGCAAAAATGTTGTGTGCATATTACGATAAAACATGCAATTCATCGGAGTTGTTTGACAATCTTGTCATTGCAAAAGATGAGAAGTATTTGGAACATCTGAATAAGTATGATGTGATATATTTAGACATGACAAACATCATGGGTGAGGCAGGAAAAAATGAGATTATTCCCTATATAAAGCAGAGTGTAACAGAGGAGCTTATGCGTGCCTATCCTGGTATGAAGGCAGATATGAAATCATTTTCCTCGACCCTGATCAATGCTGTGGAATTCACCGGTAATAAGTTCATAGCAATCATAGATGAGTGGGATGCGCCCATTCGGGAAGTACCTGCAGCGCAGAAAGAATACCTGGAATTTTTGCGTACTTTATTTAAGAGCAGCGGTACAACGGATAAAATATTTGCAGCAGCGTATATGACAGGCATCCTTCCGATTAAAAAGGATGGTTCGCAGTCGGCAATATCGGATTTTAAAGAGTATACAATGATAAAGCCCAGAAAATTCGGTGCATATGTTGGATTCACAGAGAATGAGGTTAAAAAACTTTGCCATGACCACGGCATTGATTTTGCAAAAATGAAGCAGTGGTATGATGGCTATGAATTTCGAGATACCGGTTCTGTCTATAATCCGAATTCTGTCATGGAAGCGATTCGTAATGATGATTTTGATTCTTACTGGACACAGACATCTGCGGCGGTAAGCTTAATGGGGTATATCAGTCTTGATTTTGATGGACTGTCCAAAACAGTGGCGGAGCTTATTGGTGGCATAGGCGTTCCCGTAGACACAAAAGGTTTTGCAAATGATTTAGTGACATTCAGAAACAGAGATGATGTCCTGACACTGTTGATTCATTTAGGATATCTGGCATATGATGAAAAAACCCAGGAGGTCCATATTCCAAATGAGGAGATCAGAAAGGAATTTGCCGGAACCATCCGGGAGGTGAAGCGGGATGAAACCATACGGCGTGTCAGGGAAAGCGACCAACTGATTTATGATACCGTGCATCAAAATGCAGAGGCTGTTGCTGTTCAAATCGAGAAAATTCATGCAGAAGAAACTGCCGCTCTTTTTTATAATGATGAACAGGCGTTGCGCAGTGTAATTAAACTTGCATACTTCAGCTATAAGGATCATTATCTGAAGTTCGAAGAACTGCCGTCCGGTGATGGGTATGCGGATATTGTATATTTGCCAAAGAAGAATTCCATGCTGCCGGCTCTTGTGATTGAAATGAAGTGGAACAAATCTGCCGAGGGAGCGATTGCGCAGATTAAGGATAAGCGGTATCCGGATGCAATGAAAGGACATGGCGGAGATGTTTTACTTGTTGGGATAAATTATGATAAGAATGCACCGGCAGGAAAACGAAAGCATGAGTGCGTAATTGAGAGTATGGTATGAAGTGAGACTGTTCACGGCATAAGCAGAGGAACATTCTACACGGTTCTAGCTGAAGGGCTGTCTGCGCAAGGGATTGCGGTTGCCGGTTTTGACCTTAGAGGACATGGAAAAAATCCGGCAAATCCCAATGAAGTGGTGCTGCAGCTGAGGCACGAAGCATTATAGTAAATTGGCTACTTTAATGAACTAAATTGAAATATATTTAAGTATGGGAGGCAGTGCAGATGAACATTCTTGAGATTGGAATGCCAGCGAATACAGGAATTACTAAAAGTTCGTGGAGTTAAAATAAGATAGTAAGG
>JAGASC010000211.1 GCA_017621905.1 Roseburia sp. | reverse complement strand
CGAGAGAACGACAGCATGGAGGTTGAGTATGATAGCGATTATTGACTACGATGCAGGAAATTTAAAGAGTGTAGAGAAAGCTTTTGGCGCACTGGGAGAGGAATGCGTAGTGACACGTGACTTTCACGAGATTGAACAGGCAGACAAGGTTATTTTGCCCGGAGTGGGATCTTTTGGTGTGGCTATGGAGCAGTTGAAAAAATATGAACTGGACAAGGTCATTCGAGAAGTGACGGCAAAGAATGTACCGTTTTTGGGTATTTGTCTGGGATTGCAGCTGCTTTTCGAGGGCAGTGAGGAGAGCAGCGGTGTGGAAGGGCTTCATCTTCTGGATGGGAAGATTTTACGGATTCCGGACGCAGAAGGGTTAAAGATTCCTCATATCGGCTGGAATTCTCTGGAGCTAGTGAATCAGGGACGGCTGTTTGAGAATTTTGATGGAAATCCTTATGTGTATTTCGTGCATTCTTACTATCTTAAGGCAACAGAGGAATCCATTGTGAAAGCAACCACGGAGTATGGCGTGACGATTCATGCCTCTGTAGAAAAAGAAAATATTTTCGCCTGCCAGTTCCATCCGGAGAAAAGCAGTACGGTGGGCTTAAAGATTCTGCAAAATTTTGCAAGTTTGTAGGGAGGAAAATCCTCTGTCCTGCACGCGATTAAAATCGCTGCTGAAGGCTGTAGTCGCATTTTTCTTCGAAAAACAAGGAGGAAAATCCTCTGCTCCTGCAAAGGCAGTCGCATTTTTCTTCGAAAAACAGGGAGGAAAATCCTCTGCTCCTGCAAAGACAGTCGCATTTTTCTTCGAAAAACAAGGAGGATTATATGTTTACAAAGAGAATTATTCCATGTCTGGATGTAAATAACGGGCGAGTGGTAAAGGGCGTCAATTTTGTAAATTTAAGGGATGCAGGCGATCCGGTGGAGATTGCGGCGGCTTATGATAAGACCGGAGCGGACGAACTGGTATTTCTTGACATTACCGCTTCATCGGACGCCAGAAAAACGGTGGTGGATATGGTGCGCCGGGTAGCGGAGAAGGTATTCATTCCTTTTACGGTAGGCGGTGGTATTCGCACCGTGGAAGATTTTAAGGCATTGCTTCGGGAAGGGGCAGATAAGATTTCCATTAACTCTTCGGCAATCAACCGGCCGGAACTGATATCCGAGGCGGCGGACAAGTTTGGAAGCCAGTGCGTGGTGGTTGCGATTGATGCCAGACGGCGTGCGGACGGCAGCGGCTGGAATATTTATAAAAACGGCGGAAGGATTGATGTGGGTATCGATGCGGTAGAGTGGGCCATGAAAGCAGACCGGCTGGGCGCCGGAGAAATTCTTCTGACCAGTATGGACTGTGACGGCACAAAAGCTGGTTATGATATCGAACTGACCCGTATGATTGCAGATAACGTATCTATTCCAGTCATTGCTTCCGGTGGAGCGGGCACGAAAGAACATTTTTATGATGCATTGACGACAGGCGGTGCGGATGCGGTGCTGGCAGCGTCGTTGTTTCACTATAAAGAACTGGAAATTTGTGATTTAAAGAATTATCTGGCAGACCGCGGCGTTTCTGTGCGCAGATAGAGACAGGACCATATGTCCAAAAGAACCCCATCGCAGAGCGATTTTCATGGGCTTGCGGTCGTAACTATGAAGGTACTGAATAGTTACCAGAATTTGTAAAAATAGTAAAGGAACAGAAGAAAAGAGGAAAAAATTATGGGAATGATAGATAATGACTGGCTGCCAGCCATATCCAGTGAATTTCGCAAGCCCTATTACCGGGATTTATATTCGTTTGTAAGGGAAGAATATAGTAAAACGGTGGTCTATCCACCGGCAGATGATATTTTTAATGCATTTCATTTTACGCCGCTTAGTCAGGTAAAGGTGCTTTTGCTGGGGCAGGATCCGTATCATAATGTAAATCAGGCCCATGGGCTGTCCTTTTCGGTTCTGCCGGAGCAGAAGGATATTCCGCCTTCTTTGCAAAACATTTATCAGGAGCTGCATGATGATTTAGGCTACTATATTCCAAATAACGGTTATCTGAAAAAATGGGCGGATCAGGGTGTACTTTTGCTGAACACGGTGCTGACAGTTCGGGCACATCAGGCCAATTCCCACCAGGGCAGGGGCTGGGAGCAGTTTACGGATGCGGTCATTCAGGCAGTAAATGCCCAGGATCGGCCGATTGTTTATTTCTTGTGGGGAAGACCGGCCCAGATGAAGGCATCCATGCTGACCAATCCGAAACACTTGATTCTAAAAGCACCCCATCCAAGTCCGTTGTCAGCGTATCGTGGATTTTTCGGATGTAAGCATTTTAGTCAGGCAAATGAATTTTTGATGGCAAACGGTGTGGAACCTATTGATTGGCAGATTGAGAATTTATAGAGAGGTAGAGTGAAAAATAAATTTTTCACTCGCAAGTTTGTGTCTGCGCGCTGCTTGACAGCAAACTTGTTATGCGCAAAAGGCAGCGCAGATATGAGGAAAAAAATGGCAGAAAAAAAGGTTGTGGTCGGCATGTCGGGCGGGGTGGATTCCTCCGTGGCGGCGTATCTGCTGAAGGAACAGGGATATGACGTAATTGGCGTGACGATGCAGATTTGGCAGGATGAGGATGAATTTACCCAGGAGGAAAACGGCGGTTGTTGTGGTTTGAGCGCGGTGGAGGATGCGAGGCGTGTAGCGGAGCGTCTGGAAATTCCCTATTACGTAATGAATTTCAAACGGGAATTTAAGGAAAACGTTATGGACTATTTTACCGCAGAGTATTTGCGAGGCAGAACGCCCAACCCATGTATCGCCTGCAATCGATATGTAAAATGGGAGGCACTGCTGAAACGAAGCTTAGAAATTGGTGCGGACTATATTGCGACCGGCCACTATGCAAGGGTGGAGCAGCTTCCGGGAGGAAGATATGCCATCCGCAATTCCGTGACGGCGGCAAAGGATCAGACCTACGCTCTTTATAATCTGACACAGGAACAGCTTTCCCATACCTTGATGCCGGTAGGAGTTTATACTAAGGATGAAATCCGGGCCATTGCGGAGAAAATCGGACTTATGGTGGCTCATAAAAAAGACAGCCAGGAAATTTGTTTTATTCCGGATAACGATTATGCAGGATTTATTGAGCGTGAGTGCGGTGAGCAGGTACCGCCGCCGGGCAATTTTGTATCGGTGAACGGAGAAATATTAGGCAGACATCTGGGTATTACCCACTATACGGTGGGACAACGGAAAGGGCTTGGCATTGCATTGGGACATCCTGTGTTTGTGACGGAAATCAGGCCCGATACCAACGAGGTAGTGTTGGGAGAGAATGAGGATGTTTTTACCAATGAACTGTATGCAAATCATCTGAATTTTATGGCAGTGCCGGATTTTACGGATGGGATGCTGCTAAAAGCAAAAATCCGCTATTCCCATGCAGGCAGTATGTGCAGGATACAGCGAATCAGTGAAGATGAAATTCGCTGTGAATTTTTAGAGCCTGTGCGGGCAGTGACACCGGGACAGGCAGTGGTATTTTATGATGGAGATTATGTGGCCGGAGGCGGTACCATTATTTGATATTGCTAATTTAATATATAGTGTCGAATCGCGTGAGCCACACCACTTTCCTCATTGGAAAGGGTAATGTAATCAGCAGCTGCCTTCACTTCATCAATTGCATTTCCCATAGCCACACCAATGGCAGCAGTTTTTATAATATCCATATCGTTCTGTGTATCGCCGCAGGCCATGGTGGACGCAATGTCGATACCCAAATAATCGCATAGCATACGCAGCCCTGTTCCTTTTGTGGTTCCACGCCTGGTAAATTCCAGGTTGTGGTAGCCGCCGGATAAATAGGTAATTTCCGGGTGCGAGGCTAAGATATTCAGGGTATCATCTCGATGCTGAAATGTGCCGTCCGGCAGCAGATAAAAATTTAGTGTCATTTTCTGAACCGGAAGCCGGTGCTCGATGATATATGCTGCCAGGTCATCGGGGAAAAAGCGGGTGGATTTGATATAATTTCGCATGGGCTCCGGCATGTCCAAACGGTCAATTTGGGGTTCGCAGGAACGCTGGCTGTAGCATTTCCCTTCAATGAAGGCATCCATGTGGATGTCTTTTTTTTGAAGCTCTCTGATAATCGGGCAGACAAACTCCGGCTCCATGCAGTTAGAATAGATGCATTCCATGTCGCAAAGCCGATAAATGGAGGCACCATTTGTGGTGATGGCATAGCGAATGCCAATGTCTGTCAAAACATCCACAGGAAGTCCCACGTAGGGGCGGCCGGTGGAAATGACAACAGTAACACCCTTGGCGGAAATCTCCCGGATGGCCTCCTGGTCCGCAGCCGAAACCTGACTTTGTTCATTAAACAAGGTGCCATCCATGTCGAGAGCAACCAGTTTTATATTGTTTTTCATATATTTCATGTCTTTCCTCTTGCATATACAGGATAAACGCATCAATCCCATCTTTTTTATGTTTACAAACTCTTATTATAATTATTTTTGAAAAAAAGGCAAGTTTTTGGCTTGCACACTGGGAAATGAAATGGCATAATGTTTTCGTTATGTAATATTAGAAAATGAAAGTGGCAATGGTAAATGTAAAGGTAAAGGTAAAGGCAGAATAGTTATCCTTTGGATACCGATGCAGCAGGTCTGCGCAGGTATGGGGAATCATAAAAGTATAAAATCAGAGCAATTCGGAGAGGAAGGAATAGAACAATGACCAGAGAGGAATTTAGGGAGCTTGTAAAAAACGGCCCCGTGTTTTTGGACGGAGCAACAGGAACAAATCTGCAGAAAGCAGGCATGCCGGTGGGCGTCTGCCCGGAGCAGTGGATCTTGGAGCACCCAGAGACAATTTTGGATTTGCAGCGGAAATATGTGGAGTCGGGAACAAATATTTTGTATGCGCCCACTTTTACGGGAAATAGGATTAAACTGGCGGAATATGGTCTTGCGGACAAACTTGTGGAGATGAATCGCAGTCTTGTGGCTCTTTCCAAACAGGCGGCAGCTGGTCAGGCACTGGTAGCGGGCGATATTACCATGACAGGACAGCAGCTTTACCCGTTGGGAGAGTTGATGTTTGAGGATTTGGTGGACGTTTATAAGGAGCAGGCCGGTGTGCTGGTGGAGGCAGGGGTAGATCTTTTTGTGGTGGAGACCATGATGAGCCTTCAGGAGTGCCGTG
>JAGASC010000210.1 GCA_017621905.1 Roseburia sp. | reverse complement strand
GAAGGGGCGAGTTTTCCCTCATTTGTAATCAGGGAGAATATTGCCTTCCTTTTGTTGTGTCTATTGGCAAATTATATGTGGAGTCCTCCATTGGGGAAATACGGAATCTTGACGATTTTACCCGACTTGCCAGAGAAAATTTTACAGAGGCCTGTCAGGTGTTTTTCGGGAAAAATTTCAGCTCGATCATTGGAGCGGATCAGATACGGGAACGTCTGCTTTATGAAGGGCTGTGTCACGGCGGTGTCAGGGGACAAAAGGTGGAGGAATTCCTTACGGCAATCCACAAAAAGGAACCCATGGACATTTCGATTGAAAAAACGGAAAGCTGTTTTTATGATATCCGTGAATCAAGCCGGGAAACGCTGGAGATTAGGAAGAGTCAGTGGGGCTATGTGGATATAAAAGTCAGTTCGGATGCAGATTTTCTGGTACCCTGGAAAATTCAGCTGACGGAAGAAGATTTTCTGGGCAGTATTTGCCAATTTGATTATTACATACGGGCGGAGGCTTTGCATGCGGGAAAAAATTTTGGCCGCATTTGTTTTGAAATTCCGGGAAAAAAGCTTGAATTTACGGTCTGTGCCTCCAGGAGCCCGGAAAAAAAGCAGCCAGCGGTTAGTATACATAGAGAAGAAGCAGAATGCAGGGTAAAACTGCTTCAATTATATATGGATTATCGTTTGAAAAAAATTGTGACCGGGGTCTGGTCCGCCCGATCGGTGGAGCTGTTAGACCGCCTGCTGGCGATGAAACCGGAGCACACGTTATATCTGCTGATGAAAGCGCAGGCATTGATTGTGAACCGGCAGCGCCAGGAAGCGGATTGGATTATGCGGGATTTCAAACGCTCCTGGACCAATCGGACATCAACGGAGTGGGGGTATTATCTGTATCTTTGCACGCTTATGGAGCGGGAACCAAGCTACGTGGACCGGGTGACAGCGGAGATTGAAGAAATTTTTCGCAGGCATCCCGATCATTCCCTGCTGTTTTGGATTCTTCTGTTTGTGAAGGAGGAGTATTGCCAGAGCGGCGCTAAGAGATTGCAGGCCATCCGGCAGTGGATGGCAAGGGGGAATCGCAGCCCTTATTTTTATCTGGAGGCCTATTATCTGATTTCGCAGGAACCCTATCTAATGGGGCGGCTGGAGGGCTTTGAGGTGGAAGTTTTGAATTGGGCCACAAAGCAGCATGCCATTACCAAGGATGTGGCTCTTGTAGTGATGAGTGCCGTACAGGAAAAACGGGATTTCAATCGCTTTATTTACCGGATCCTTGCGGAGTGCTACCGGGTAAATCCGCGGGACGAGCTTTTGGCGACAATTTGCGGTTATCTGATTAAGGGACAGTGCTTCGGAACGGAGTATCATTTCTGGTATGAGCTTGGAATTGAGCATGAAATACGGATTACCAGCCTGTATGAAGCTTATCTGATGTCGTTAGACAGTCAGCAGGTGGGCAGTGTGCCGCGGATGATACAGCTGTATTTTCACTATAACATCAGCATTTCTTATCAGAGGAAGGCGATACTTTTTGCCAATATTATTGCGGGAAAAAATGAACAGCCTGAGGTTTATCAAAAGTACCGGCGGACCATGGAGCAGTTTGCCATGGAACAGATTGAAGCGGGGCATATCAATGACGACCTTGCCATGGTTTATGATGAAATGCTGCGGAGTGGAATTTTGGATGCAGAGCTGGCGCATCATCTGGCGAAGATTTTGTTTACACATAAATTAGTTTGCGAGGATGGACAGGCGCTTAGGGCAGTCATCTGGCAGAAGGAGATGACGCAGCCACAGGTTGTGCCGATTGTAAATGGGGTTGCCTATTTCTGGGCCTATACGGATAATTATTGTGTGATTTTGGAAAATGGGAGGGGAAACTGTTTTACGGACAGTATTTCCTGGCATGAGCAGGCTCTTTTGTATCCGGAAGCTTATATGGAAAAATGTCTGGAACTGGCGCCGGAGGAAGTACCGTATATCCTGTATCATTTTCATAAGAAACGGAGCTGGGAAGATTTCAGGACGCAGGATGAGGCGTTTTTTGATATTCTACTGGAAAGTAATGGGGTAAATGAGAGTTATAAGTCCGGGTTATTGCCGGATATTCTGCGATACTATCAGAAGAAAGAGGACTGGGAGGCGATAGAAAAGTATCTCACCCGGCTGGAGCCTGTGGAGTTGCAGAATCGGGAGCGGAAGTTTGTGACGGAGCTTTTGACGGAGGCCTGTATGTATGAGAAGGCCTACCGGGCGGTGCAGGTGTTTGGATATGATGAGTTGGAGCAGTCTTGGCGCGTGATCCTTTGCAATTATGCCATTCATGCCTGCGATTTTGAGGAAGATGATTTCCTGTTGGGATTTGCAGCGGATACGTTCTTTAAAGAAATATATAATGTAACGGTTCAGAGCAGGTCTATGGATGATATGCTGCTTTATCTTTGCAGGTTTTATAATGGTTCCACGGAAAATATGGTGAAACTCTGGCAGGCGGCGGGAGAATTTCAGATAGATACCACTAAGCTTGAGGAGCGGATTCTGACACAGATGCTATATACGGGGCAGTTTGCCCCCGGATTTGAGGAAATCTATGAAAGCTATGCGGCCAGCGGCAGTGGAAGTTTGTGTATGGCTTACCTTTCTGTATTTGCAGACCGGTATTTAAGAGACGAGATGCAGGTCCCAGCTCATGTTTTTGTACATCTGCAGGAATTGTATTTTCATGGAGAGGCATTGAATGATGCCTGCAGGCTTGGACTTTTGAAATATTTTGCGTACCGCAAACAGCTTAGCACGAGGCAGTATGAGGCGGCGGATGCACTTCTGGCAGAATTTACGGCTGATAAGATTTATTTCGCTTTTTATCGAAGATTTGATAAGATGCTTCTGACAAAATATCTGCTGTATGACCGGTTTTTCGTGGAATATCACACGGTGCCGGACAGACGGGTACAGCTACATTTTTCGGCGGAGGGAATGGACTGCCGGGAGGAGGAAATGACGGAGATGTATGCCGGCGTCTATGTGAAAGCATTTTTGCTGTTCCGTGGGGAGAAGGTTCGTTATTATATTACGGAAGAGGATGGCGCGAACACAAAAGCTACGGAAAGTAATGTGCTTTGCTGGGAAGAGGTAAAAATAACGACTGGCAGAGACCGGTATGGACGTTTGAATCGTTTGCTGTTTGACGAGGAAGAGACTTTATCCCGAAATGCCCAGCAAAATACAAAGATTGCTGCCGGAGTGGAAAGTATAGAGTTGGTTCAAAATATGAAAGATTACTATGAGACGCAAAAGAAGGTAGAGGAATTGTTTACAATTTTGTAGACCTGGAAATGAGGGAATTATGGCGAATCCATTTTATCTCGGCATTGATTTGGATGATGAAAATGCCGTCGTCAGCTTTTTTCAACTGAATATGAGAGAGCCGGAGACGGTGAGCACAGTAGCTGGGAGTGAAATGTTCCAGATTCCTATGCTTCTTGCAAAACGAAGTGATGTAGGACAGTGGTATATCGGGGACGATGCCAGAAAGATTATGCTGCTGCAAAAAGATGCAGGGGCAGGGAAATTACTGAGCCGGGCTATTGGCCATGAGAAGGTTTTTGTGGACGGAGAAAAATATCCGGCAGAGGATTTGCTGGTGGTCTATTTAAAGAAACTGATTTATCTGGCTGGAAGTCTGGGGAATCCCACGGCACCGGACGTACTTGTGATTTCACTGGACTCCATTTCCAGAGAGGTGACCAGGCTGTTTGCTGATATTGCACCGCGGCTGGGACTTCTGGCAGATCAGATTATGCTGGTGGACCGGAAGGAGAGTTTTTACTATTTTGCTTACAATCAGCCCAGAGATTTGATGCTTCATGATGTGTGCCTGTTTGACTGCCGGGAGGGAAAAGTCAGCTGTTGCAGGCTGGAGCGAAATATGCGCACAACACCACAAGTGGTTTCGCTGTCGGAACAGATACACAGTATGAGCGGAGAGGACCGTGATGCAGCCTTTTTACAGATATTGACAGAATGTATCACAGGGCATATCGTGTCGTCAGTCTATTTAGTGGGAGATGGTTTTGAGGGGAACTGGATGAAACAGTCCGTTTCTTTTCTATGTCGTGGACGCAGGGCATTCATGGGGAAAAATCTTTACTCCAAAGGGGCATGTTATGCTGCGGCGGTACGAAGAGGCGGGATGGAATGGCCTTATGTCTATATGGGAGACAGTGAGATGAAAGTGAATGTTTCCCTGAAGGTACGAAATGGAGATAAGGCAGAATTTTATACATTAATCAGTGCCGGGGATAACTGGTATGAGACGGTGGGAGAGTGTGAGGTCATTTTAGATGGCCCGCCGGAAATTGATTTCTGGCTGCAGCTGCCGGAGAGCAGGGAGGCGAAGGTGGAGAAGCTTCAGCTGGTGGATCTGCCGGAGCGGCCCAATAAGACTACACGGCTTCGCATTGTGGCAAAACCTTTGTCGGATAAAAAGGTGCAGATACAGATTAAGGATATGGGATTTGGGGAGTTGTTTAAGACTTCGGAGAAAGTCTGGGAGTATGTGATGTCCTGTTAGGAAAGGCGGGTGAATTTGGATGGGCGAACTTATTTTATGTAATCAGTCTTTGGCGGCCAGACCTTATTTTCTGGAAGCTGCATCGCTGAATGTGTATTCTTTGGAGGAATTGAGCTATTATATTGAGAACAATCTTTGGATGCTGGATCAGGATTTTATGTGCGAGGAACTTTGCGATTGGCTGGAACAGGAGCTGGAACTTGCGGATGCGGCGGGAAAATTGCGCAATATGATAGAAAATAGGGGAACACTGTCCGAATTTGTGTTGTGTCTTTTGCGCCAGTCCGGGTATTGCTCCGGAGAAAGTCTGCAAAATATTGCATCTGTTTTGAAGGAAATGGATTACAAATCCGAATTCGAGTGTGCCAAGCTGCGGGCAGACCGTTTTTTGGCAAATAAGAAGTACCGGAATGCGGCAGTGGAATATCGCAAGCTTCTGTCAATGGATGAAAATAATCCGTTGTTGGTAGGAAATGTGTGGCATAATCTCGGCACGGCCTATGCGGCGCTGTTTCTATTTGAGGAAGCGGCGGAATGCTACCGTCAGGCTTATAGATGTAATGAAAATACGAAATCCCGCAATGCACGGTTATGTGCGCTGCGCTGTATGGGAGATGAGAAGGGATTTTTGAACGCAGCCGTGGAATACGGACTTCTCACGGAAGAAATCATGGAGTTGGATTACAACATCAGTATGGCTGGAAAAGAAGAGATAGAACGGTTTGCATGTGAGATGGATGAATTGGCATCCATAGGCGATGCTGAAAAAATCCGGGAGTTGGTTGAGCATTGGACGGCGGTGTATAGGAAAAGTGGTTGATATGTGAAAAGGCAAAAGAAGCAG
>JAGASC010000209.1 GCA_017621905.1 Roseburia sp. | reverse complement strand
TACGGCGGTTTTTGCTGCCGCATGATGAGGATTCCCTACATCGCAACGGTGACGGGACTTGGCAGTACCTTTCAGAAGCAGGGGATATTCCTTAAGATGATCACTGCCATGTACCGCATGGGGTTAAAGAAAGCGGAATGCATCTTTTTCCAGAACCGGGAGAACCGGGGAATTTTTGAAAAATATCACATCCGGGGCAAAAAATCAAAGCTGGTCAGCGGTTCCGGCGTCAATTTAAAGCGGCATTGCTTTGAACTATATCCTGAGGAGGATAAAGTAAGATTCTTATATGTGGGCAGGATGATGCGGGAAAAGGGCATCGAAGAACTGCTGGAGGCTGCGAAAGAGCTCTCCGATGAGCATACGGAGTTTGCGCTTCTTGGCTATCCCGATGAGGACTATCAGGACAGACTGGATGCTTATGAGAAAGAAGGATACATCAAACAGCTTGGCTTTGACCCTGATGTCCATGCATATATCAGGAATGCTTCCGCGCTGGTGCTTCCCACTTACCATGAGGGAATGAGCAACGTGCTGATGGAGGCTTCCGCCACGGGGCGTCCGGTGATCGCCACTAACATCAGCGGCTGTAAGGAAATCTTTGAGGAAGGTGTCACAGGCTTTGGCTGTGAACCAAAAAGCAGTGAGGACCTGATCCGGGCACTCAAAAAATTCCTGAAGCTTTCAAGGGAAGAGCGGGCAGTGATGGGGCAGAAGGCCAGGCAGAAGATGGAACGGGAATTTGACCGTGAAAAGGTGGCCGATGCCTATATGGAAGAGATAGAAACGATACAAAACAGGAAAGAAGGATAACACAATGAATCTTTATGAAAAACTTGTCAGCGGAGAAGAAAAACTTTCCCTCGTGGGACTTGGCTATGTAGGTATGCCCATTGCAGTGGCCTTTGCCAGAAAGATCAAGGTGGTAGGCTTTGACTTAAACGAAAAGAAGATCGAGCTTTACAAAAGCGGCATTGACCCTACCAACGAGGTGGGCAATGATGTGATTAAAAACACAAAGGTGGATTTCACCGCAGACCCTTCCAAATTGAAGGAGGCAAAATTCCATATTGTAGCGGTACCGACTCCCGTCAATGACGATCACACACCGGATCTGACGCCGGTGGAGGGCGCCAGCAGAATCCTTGGTCAGAACCTTACCAAAGGCTCCGTGGTGGTATTTGAATCCACTGTTTACCCCGGCGTCACCGAGGACATCTGTGTTCCCATCCTTGAGAAGGAGTCAGGTCTTAAGTGCGGTGTGGACTTTAAGATCGGCTACTCTCCGGAACGGATCAACCCCGGTGACAAGGTACACAGACTGGAGACCATCACCAAGATCGTATCCGGTATGGATGAGGAGACTTTGGATACGGTTGCAAAGGTTTATGAGCTTGTGGTGGAAGCCGGCGTTTACCGTGCAGACTCCATCAAGGTGGCTGAGGCTGCCAAGGTCATCGAGAACAGCCAGAGAGATATCAACATTGCATTTATGAACGAATTATCCATCATCTTTAACAAGATGGGAATCGATACCAAATCCGTACTGGAGGCGGCGGGAACCAAGTGGAACTTCCTGAAATTCCAGCCGGGACTTGTGGGCGGTCACTGCATCGGTGTTGACCCCTACTACCTGACCTACAAGGCGGAGGAGCTTGGCTATCACTCCCAGATCATTCTCTCAGGACGCCGCATCAATGACGATATGGGCAAGTATGTGGCAGAGTCCATGGTAAAGAACCTGATCAGGGCCGATATTCCCGTAAAGGGCGCGAAGGTTGCCATCCTTGGCTTTACCTTTAAGGAGAACTGTCCCGACACCAGAAACACCAAGGTCATCGATATTTACAAGGAGCTTGGTGAATACGGCATCACACCTGTTGTGGTGGATCCTGCGGCAGATGCAGAGGAAGCAAAACGCCTTTACGGCATCACCTTTGATTCCATGGATGCTGTGAAGAACATGGATGCTGTGATCGTGGCAGTATCACACAAGGAATTCTTAAGTCTTGATAAAGAGAAGATCAGCGCCTTCTTCAATCCGAATCACAGCAAAAAGGTATTCATGGACATTAAGGGATTGTTTGACAGAAAGGAATATCTGACAGAGGATTATATCTACTGGAGATTGTAAGCAGCAGGAGAAAGCTGACAGAGCATATAAAGGAGTTAACAGAAAATGGGTTATAAAGAATTAAAGTTTGACGATAACGCCGTCTTTCTTGTGACAGGCGGGGCAGGATTTATCGGTTCCAATCTCTGCGAGGCGATCCTTACCATGGGATACACGGTGAGATGCCTTGACAATTTGTCTACCGGAAAATATGAGAATATTGAACCCTTCACCACAAATCCGAAGTTTACCTTTATCAAGGGAGACATCAGAGATCTGGACGCCTGTCTTGAGGCGACAAAGGGTGTTACCTACGTTCTGAATCAGGCTGCCTGGGGCAGTGTTCCGAGGAGCATCGAGATGCCTCTTCTCTATGAGGAGATCAACATCAGAGGAACCTTAAACATGATGGAGGCTTCCAGACTAAATGGTGTGAAGAAGTTTGTCTATGCTTCCAGCTCTTCCGTATACGGAGACCACCCGGTGCTTCCCAAGAAGGAAGGACAGGAAGGCAAGCTGCTTTCCCCTTACGCCCTGACAAAGAGAGTGGATGAGGAGTACGGAAGACTTTACAAAGTACTTTATGACCTTGACACCTACGGCATGCGCTACTTCAATGTTTTTGGAAGACGCCAGGATCCTAACGGCATGTATGCGGCTGTGATCCCCAAGTTCATCAAACAGCTGATGGACGGTGAGGTTCCCACCATCAACGGAGACGGAAGACAGTCCAGAGACTTTACCTATATCGACAACGTGATCGAGGCAAACTTGAAAGCCTGCCTTGCACCTTCCGAGGCAGCGGGAGAAGCCTTCAATATCGGCGCAGGCGGAAGAGAATACCTGATCGATGTCTACCACGATCTTTGCGATGCTCTGGGCAAGCAGGTGGAACCCAACTTTGGACCGGACCGCAAGGGCGATATCAAAGATTCCAACGCAGATATCAGCAAGGCGAGAGAGCTTCTCGGCTATGATCCCGAGTATGATTTTGCAAAGGGAATCAACCTTGCCATTGAGTGGTATAAAGAAAATTTATAATTTGAGGAGCCGTCATGAAATACAGAGTGGTTGTCTTTGGCGTGAAGGATACTTCCGAAAATATTGTGACTTTTATACAGGAAAACATCTGTCCTGTTGATCTTGTGATCACCATCAGTCCTGAGGTGACAAAGAAAAACCAGGTATCAGGCTATAAGGGACTTTCGGTGCTGACTGAAAAATACGGGATTCCTGTGCATGAGGCGGACAGCTATTTCCTGACTGATGAAAAGACGCAAGGATTTCTTGCAGAGAATGAATTTGACATCGGTATCTCCATGGGATGGCAGAGACTGATCCCCAAATCCGTGCTGGACCGTTTTCGGTATGGAATTTATGGTTTTCACGGAAATTGCGGATATCTTCCCTTCGGAAGAGGGCGTTCACCTTTAAACTGGTCCATCATTCTGGGAGATACCAGATTTAACTTAAATCTCTTCCGGTATGATGAAAAGGCGGACAGCCCTAATGTATTTGCCACGGAAATGTTTTCTATCACCCCTCATGATGACATCAGGACGGCCCAGTATAAGAATATGATCTGCTCCAAAAGTCTGATCCGCAAGCTCCTTGCGGCATATGAGAGGGGCAGTATCACGATCCGTACCGAATCGAAGGATTTTAATTCCTGGTATCAAAAGAGAACAGCGATTGACGGCAAGGTAGATTTTCATAACAGGACAAGAGAGATTTTTAATCTGATCCGAGGCGTGGCCGTTCCCTTTCCGGGTGCCTTTGCCTATGTGAATGAGGAGCAGGAGGACCGGAAAATTACCATCTGGGAGGCCCATCCCTTTGATGAAATGATCGATTTCTCCGCCTATGCGCCGGGGGAAGTGATCGATATCTTTGACGGGAAGCTTGTGGTCAGAACCGTGGACGGTTCCCTCTTGATCGACAGATTTGAGTATAGCCGGGATATCAAGACCGGAGATATCCTGAAATAGAGGTAGAAAATGAAAATAGCAGTACGACTGGATGATATCACACCTGATATGGACTGGCAGCGCTTCCTTAGCTTTAAAGCGCTTCTGGACAAGTATCAGGTGAAACCGCTTATAGGGATTGTGCCGGACAACCGGGATGAGAACCTGAAAGGCACTTTGGAAGGAGCGCCGGAGGATTTCTGGGCCTATGTGAGGCAGCTGAAGGAGGAAGGCTTTAGCATCGCCCTTCACGGCTGTCATCATATTTATACCACAGGAGAGAGCGGACTCTTTCCCTTAAACAATTTCTCAGAGTTTGCCGGTGTCCCTTACGAAAAACAGAGAGAAATGCTGACACAGGGGAAAGCGATCCTTGAAGAAAACGGAATTGACACGGATCTCTTTATGGCACCCGCCCACTCTTTTGATAAGAATACCTTGCGGGCCCTTAAGGAAACCGGCTTTACCAAAGTGACGGACGGCTTTGGGAGCAGACCCTACAGGTGGAAGGGGCTCACCTTTTATCCTATTTCCTATCAACTTGGCAGAACACTGCAAAAGAAGGCCGGGTATTCTACCATGGTGGTACATGCAGGGACTGTGAAGGAAGAGGAACTGAAAAACTACGAAAGCTATTTTTTAAGGCCTGGAGTGGAGTGGATCTCCTATGAGGAGTATTTGAAGCAGGAACCGGTAAAGCGAACGGTCCCGGGGCATCTCCTTGAGTATATGATGGCAAAGATGAAATATCTTTTAGTGAAGCTGAGAGGATGAGTATATGGCAGAACCGATCCGGATTTTACATGTGCTTGGAACAACCGATTTGGGCGGTGCAGAGAGCCGCATTATGGATCTGTACCGGCATATGGACAGAAACAGGGTGCAGTTTGACTTTGTTGTCCATACGGAGAAAGAGGGATTTTTTGATAAGGAAATTGAAAAACTGGGAGGACGGATATTCCGTGTTCCCCGTTTTCGTATCTATAATTATTTTTCCTACCGGAGAGCTTTTCGGGAATTCTTCCGGGAGCACCATGAGTTTAGGATGGTACAGGGACATATGACC
>JAGASC010000208.1 GCA_017621905.1 Roseburia sp. | reverse complement strand
GAAAAACATCTTTCGCGAGGTTGAAAAATAATCTTCGGAAGCATTGGATTATGTATGTAATGATCCTTCCGGTACTGGTTTATTATATCATATTTTCCTATACTCCCATATATGGGTTGCTGTTGGCATTTAAGGATTACAAGATAAAACTGGGGATTTTGGGCAGTCCCTGGGTAGGATTCAAGTATTTTGAAAAATTTTTCAATTCCTATTATTTTGAGATGCTGATCCGGAATACATTGGAACTTAGTGTATATGGTTTCCTGGTAGGATTTCCACTTCCTATTATTTTTGCTTTAATGTTAAATTATCTGAAAAGCAAATATTTAAGAAAAACGGTTCAGATGGTATCTTATGCCCCTTATTTTATTTCTACCGTTGTTATTTGCGGTATGATCAGTATTTTTTGTGATGCAAATACAGGTATTTTCAATACCCTGCGGAATTTGGTTGGTCTGGAATCTGTAGATTTCCTGTCAAAGGCAGAGTGGTTTAAGGATATTTATGTATGGACAGGCGTGTGGCAGGGGCTTGGCTGGAGTTCGATCATTTATATATCGGCTCTGGCAGGAGTAGACTATCAGCTTCATGAGGCTGCGATTATAGACGGAGCTACCAAAATTCAGAGAATGTGGCATGTGGATTTGCCGAGTATTAAGCCTACGATTATAATGCTGCTTATTTTAAATTTGGGTGGTCTGATGAGTGTAGGTTTTGAAAAATCGTATTTGCTTCAGAATGCCCTGAATCAGAAGGAATCCGAAATAATAGCAACTTATGTCTATAAGGTAGGTCTGGTGGATCATGATTATGGATTTTCCACGGCGGTAGGCCTGTTCAATACCATAATTAATCTGATCCTGCTTATCACTGCAAATACGGTGGTCAAAAAAGTGACTGATGAGAGTTTGTTTTAGGGAGGAGATAGAATGCGTAAATCGAATCGTAATTCATTTAAAAAATCTTATCAGGATAAGATTTTTGATGTCGTAAATGTTGTTGTAATGCTCGTATTATTGTTGATTTTTGTGTGGCCGTTGTGGTTTGTATTAATTGCTTCGGTAAGTAATCCAACTGCAGTGTGGAACTGCGAGGTGGTCCTTTGGCCGGTAGGATTTTCTATGAAGGCATATAAAGAGGCAATGAACTATAGCAGTCTGTGGACAGGCTATCGGAATACTATCTTTTATACTGTAGCGGGAACCTTGTTGAATGTCGTAATAACAACATGCGCAGCATATCCTTTGTCACGTAAGGAGTTTCTTCCAAGAAAGTTTGTTTTGTATGTGCTTTTATTCACGATGTATTTTAGCGGTGGTTTAATTCCTACGTATCTGGTAGTAAAAAAGCTGGGGATGATCGATACGGTATGGGCCATGATTATCCCGGGTGCATGCTCTGTTTATAATGTTCTTGTTATGAGAACTTATTTTAAGAGCAGTATACCGGAGAGCTTGTGGGAGGCGGCAGAACTGGACGGCGCCAATTCCTTTCAGTATCTGATAAAGATTCTTTTGCCATTGTCCAAGCCGATTATTGCGGTAATTTCTCTGTATTATGCCGTGGGTCACTGGAATGATTATTATACAGCTCTGGTATATATTTATGACATGAAGCTGATGCCGTTACAATCTATCTTAAAAGATCTGCTCATGGCAACACAGGTGCAGAAGAATGGACCTATGACTTCAATACAGATGCAGGAAAAACGGGAATTGGCTCAGCTTTTGAAATACTGTACCATTATTCTTGCTTCGGCACCGGTGCTGTGTGCATATCCGTTTGTTCAGAAATATTTTGTAAAGGGTGTCATGATAGGCTCCGTGAAGGAGTAAAATTATATATACTGCAATGGAAGAAAGGATTGAAGCTTATGGATTATATTAAGGATCACAGACCAGAGGGGCAATCCAAAGCCTTCGTATTATGCGATACAAGAAGCTTTTGGAAATTACAGAGAAAAGGATAAGGCAAAATGAATTTAGTGCAGAGACAGAGCATATTTCAAAATCCACCGGCGGAATATAGAGGAAAGCCTTTTTGGGCCTGGAATGGACGACTGGAAGAAGAGGAGCTTTTACGACAGATCGATATCATGAAGCAGATGGGGTTTGGGGGATATTTTATGCATTCCCGCACCGGACTTGCGACAGAATATCTGGGAGAAGAATGGTTTCGGCTGATCAATCGCTGTGCTGCGTATGGCGGGGAAAAAGAAATGGAAACGTGGCTGTATGATGATGACCGATGGCCTTCCGGATGTGCAGGAGGACTGGCTACGGAAGAAGAAATATACAGAGCCATGTACTTGACAATGCATCTGGCAGAACCGGAGGAATACGCACAGATGGACTGGAAATCATTCAATCAGAGTATACCGATGAATCGACGGGAGTCAGGGATGATGCTTGCGGCGTTTGCGTGCAGACTGGATGAAGACCATATCATGAAAAGTAAGCGTAGGCTGAAAGAAGGCATTTCCCTGAATGAAGGGGAAACGGCGTTACTTTTTTATGTGAATTATGCCTCTGGCAGCAGTAGTTTCAATGGCAACAGCTATGTAAATACAATGAATAAAGAAGCAATAGAACATTTCATTCAGATTACCCATGAAGCATATAAAGAGAATTGTGGAGACAAACTGGGCAAAGAGATTCTGGGGATATTTACAGACGAGCCTCATCGTGGAGGTATGTTTACAGAATTTGACGAGGCAGGGAAACAGGGGTGTCCTTATACGCCCGGAATGTTGGAGGAATTTGAGAAACGGTTTGGATACAGTCTTTTGGAAAATCTGCCGGAATTGTTTTTGCGTAAGTGTAAGGGCGAAATATCCAAAGTTACCCGGGATTTTTTTGAATTGTGTCAGGAATTATTCCTGGAATGCTTTGCCAGCCCCATTGCCCAATGGTGTCGGGAAAACAAATTGATTTTTACCGGACATGTTCTCCATGAGGATTCTCTGTGTGCACAGGCTGCTATGCAGGGCTCGTTGATGCGCTTTTATGAATATATGGATTATCCGGGTATGGATCTTTTGACAGAGCATAATCAATGCTATTGGGCAGCAAAACAACTTTCCTCTGTGGCAAGGCAGCTTGGCAAGAAATGGGTATTGTCAGAATTAAATGGCGGAACCGGCTGGCAGATGAGCTTTCGATCTTATAAAAATGTTGGGGACTGGCAGGCGCTATTGGGCGTCAATTTAAGGTGTCCCCATTTGTCCTGGTACACGATGAAAGGTGAGGCAAAAAGAGATTACCCTGCCAGCATTCTTCATCAGTCGGCGTGGTATCAGGATTGCCGGTATCTGGAGGATTACTATGCTAGAATCCATGCGGCGCTTTGTGAAGGAGAGCCGGAATGCAGATTATTAGTGCTCAATCCCATTGAGAGCGTATGGGCAAGAGCCTACAGTGGAGCGTTTGACGTACTATCGGCAGCGGATGAAGAGATCAGAAGATTAGAGGAACAGTATGTCTGGGTATTTCATGCGCTTATGAAGCATCAGATCGATTTTGATTATGGAGAAGAAGATCTGATGCAGCGATATGGAAAAGTTGAAAATGGTATGCTGCGCATAGGAAATGGTGTTTATGATAAAGTGCTGGTAGCCGGGATAGATACTATGCGCCTGACGACCCTAAAGCTTTTGCAGGAATTTGCTGCCCAAGGCGGCCAGGTGATTTTTGCCGGAGCTATACCAGAGTATGTAGATGCAGAAAAATCCGGGTCAGTAGAAGAATTTACGAGACAGCCTGTGGTTAAGACAATCCCATGGAAGGAAAAGGCATTGGCTGGGGCCTGTCGAAGTGGCGGGGAGGTTGAGGTTTTCTCTGCAGACAGCAGCAGCCTTTTCGTGCAAAGCTTCCGGATTGCGGGCGGTCGCATGATAATGCTTTTGAACGTGGACAGAGAGAACACATGCCAGGTTGAACTGAATCTGGGGAAGGGACGTTGTTTAGAACGCTGGAATCCCAGAACAGGAGAAGTCGTAAGGCCTGTGTATACGATCGTGGATGGAAGTATTCGAATATCGATTCATCTGGAAGCGGGTGGTGAGCGCCTGTATCTGGTAACTGATATAGAACGGGAACTTCCTGTGGAAAAAAGTATCGAAGTGGGAGAAACTATTGTTATTCCGAAAACTTTTCGCTACAAATTGTCTGAAAAAAATATCTGCGTGTTGGATCGGGCATCAGTAGATATTTTGGGCAAAGAAGAGGTCCCTGTGCAGGAGGTATTGAAAGCGGATAGAAAGCTTAGAGATATTTTGGGGTTACCTCATCGTGGAGGAGATATGCTTCAGCCATGGTTTGAAGAAAAAAAACTCGATAACAATAAACAGCCGCTTGCCTCTGTGCGGCTGAATTTTGCAGTACAGATTGATTCCTTGCCGAAAGCGGTAGAGTTGGTGGTGGAGGAGAAAGAGTATATTACGGGTATTTTCATAAATGATAAGCCTGTTTTCATAGAATCATGTGGAAAATGGATAGACATTTGCTTTGACAGAATCCCAGTTCCGGATGAGGTTTGGAGAGAGGGTAAAAATACACTCATCATCGAAAGGGATTATGATAAAACCAGCGGTCTAGAAGCAGTTTATCTGTTGGGAGATTTTGGAGTAACGTTCCAAGGCTCTGCAGAGCTGCCGAAAGAGAGGATTGTTCCTGTACTGAATGTGTTGCCTTCTGAATTGAAAATTGGAGATATTACTGCTCAGGGACTTCCTTTTTATTCGGGTGGTATTACTTACTATGTAGATGGAATGCGGGAAAAAACGGTGGTTGTAGAGGTAAAAGATTTTGGCGGTGCATTGGTGAAACTGCGGGGCAAAGAGGAGATTATTCTTGCTTTTCCACCCTATAGAGCGATTGTAGAGGGGCTGGAAGCAGTCGAGGTAGTTCTGACCAGAAGAAATACATTCGGTCCGCTCCATCAGTTCCCTAAGGTGTCTGGTGCATATGGACCGGAGAACTTCATGACGGAAGGGGAAAGCTGGAGAGAGGAATATCAGCTGTATGAGCAGGGGATATTAGAAGATATTAATGTCTGGAAAGTATGTGGTCGTAATGGTGAAGGTACCGAATGATTTTTATAACTTAAAATGGAGGTTTGTATGGCACTCTTTGAAAAATATTTAACAGAATTTCTTGACAGCGAGATGAAGAAATATAATATGCCGGGATATGATTGTTCGATATATCACCATCACAAGGAAGTCTACAGACATAGCAACGGTTTTGCGGATTTGGGAAGCAAACGCCCCATTACAAAAAATACCTTATATAATATATACTCTAATACAAAAGTAATTACTTGTGTGGCAGCTTTGCAGCTTTATGAGCAGGGAAAATTTCTTCTGGAGGACAGTCTGGATCGTTTTTATCCGGAATTTGAACATATGAAGATTAAAACCGCGCAGGGGATCAAGGATGCAGAAACACCTATCAGAATCAAAGACTTATTCTGCATGGCGGCAGGGTTTGCTTCTGGTGATGGGCTTAAAGATGTGTGTGTGAAATTTCAGAAAGAAACAGCCGGGGAGTGTCCTGTTTCTGAAATGCCCAATTATCTGGCGCAGATACCGCTGGAATTCGAGCCCGGCTCCCATTACAGTTATGGTATTTGCCATGATGTGTTAGGTGCGCTTGTTGCGAAAATATCAGGAAAAAGATTTTCGGAATATCTGGAGGATAACATTTTTCGACCGCTTGAAATGGAAAATACAGGATTTTATATTGAAAAATTAAAGTCAGATAATCTTGCCACACAATACCGCTACAACGGTCTGGAGAAAGATATTACCAACGAGGGTGCGAGAAATTGTCTTGTGCCGCCCGTTATGAAGGAAAGCGGCGGCGGTGGATTGATTACCACGGTGGATGATTATATGAAGTTTCAGGAGGCGCTTTGCAAAGGGAATGTGATATTGCGAAAATCGACAATTG
>JAGASC010000207.1 GCA_017621905.1 Roseburia sp. | reverse complement strand
GGAACAAAATGGCCCCCAGAGTTCCGATGACTGCCACGACTACAGCGGCCCATTTTCCATTTATCTTTGGAGACAGTGACTCACTGGATATTCCGGCAGAATACGCATCAAGAAAAGTGGTCGTTACCGTGGAAAACACGATAATAATAAGCCCGGCGATACCAAGCCCTGATCTTAACATGATCTGGGCAATATCGGACTCTCCTGCAAAAATAGCAGCGCCCATACCGATGACATACATCCAGCAGCTGACAAGTCCGTATACAATGGCGGAAACTGCCGTTGCCTGTACCGGTTTTTCCGCCTCTCTTGTGTAATCGCTGATAAGCGGCAGCCAGGACAGTGGCATTGCAACCGAAAGTTCAACAGCGGCACCAAAAGTCATGCTTTCGTCCAGTACCGGGGCAGCGCCTTCTTTTCCAAAAACGACAAAGCTTAAAATAATGGTAAGTATAAATAATGCAATCATCGCTACAGTATTAAGCTTTCCAAGATTCCGGATTCCTATTACAATCCACAGGACAATCAGCCCTCCAATCAGCAGGCACCACACCCAGTTCCCGGCATCGAAAATACCGTTTGCCGCAAGTGCGCCGTCATAAATCATAATTCCGGTCCATCCCACAAGCTGCAGAATGTTTAAGACAGCAAATAAAATACAGCCCTTTTGGCCGAAGCTCATTTTTACGGTTTCCATAGAGCTTTTGCGGACCTTACCGCCGATTAGTCCGGCCAGAAACAACATGACGCAGCCAATTACATGGCCAATGATAATGGCTGCCAGGCCTTTCCCAAAACCAAGCGGTGCAAAATAAGTACCGGTCAGAATTTCGGCCAGTGACACACCTGCCCCAAACCATCCAAGTGCGTTTTCAAAAACAGAAGTACGTTTCTCTGTCACAGAATTTGACATATCACTCCGCCTCCTTTGCAAATTCACCTTCCAGATTGAAGGAATGTTTCATCGGGCCGCAACCTTTTCCTAAGTCAAGCATGGCAGACAGGGCGCCGGAGATATAATCTTTTGCTCTCTTTACAGCTGAATCCAAGGAAAATCCTTTGGCAAGGTTGGCGGCGATGGCGGAAGAGAGGGTGCAGCCGGTTCCGTGGGTGTTTGGGTTGTCAATTCTTTTTCCATAGAACCACTGGCAGTTTCCGTTTTCGCAAAGCAGGTCGTTTGCATCATTGATGCTGTGTCCGCCTTTGAGCAGCACGGCACAGCCAAAATTTTCACTGATGTGTCTGGCTGCTTTTATCATATCATCCTCACTATGAATTTCCATGCCGGAGAGTACCTCTGCTTCCGGGATGTTTGGGGTTGCAAGGGTGGCGAGAGGAAGAAGTTCTTTTTTCAGGGTCAGAATGGAATCTTCCGCAATCAGTCTTGAGCCGCTGGTGGCCACCATGACCGGGTCCACAACGATGTTAGAGGTCTTATACTCTTTGAGCTTTTCTGCAATTGCCTCGATAAGAGCGTTCGATGATACCATGCCAATTTTGACTGCATCCGGATGAATATCCGTAAAGATGCAGTCGAGCTGCTGTTTTAAAAATTCCGGAGTGACCTCCGAGATTGATGCGACACCGGTCGTGTTCTGGGCAGTCAGTGCAGTGATCGCACTCATTGCGTAAACACCATTCATAGTCATTGTTTTAATATCTGCTTGAATACCGGCGCCTCCGCAGGAATCTGAGCCTGCGATTGTTAATGCTGTTTTCATAATCAAAAACCTTACCTTTCCTTATCCTGCGAATGCTATATTAGTGAAAAAACTATGCCGCAGGAACAAATTTGCATTAATTTTATTGAGCGACAGAGAGTGGTGCCCCCGGTCTGCCGCTGGAAAACTTTTTTGGTTTTATTAAAGTGCAGCTGCCGTCGTCTTTAATTCCGATGCAGCTTTCTGTGGATCTGCCGCTTTCATTATGGCAGATACGACACAGATGCCGGCAATGTCAATGCCTTTTAACACATCAATATTATCCTTGTTCAGACCACCGATTGCATTTACCGGAATTGGAACTGCCTTGCAGATTTTATCCAGCATTTCGGTGGAAGTAAGAATGGTCTTCACTTTTGTGGTAGTCGGATAAATTGCACCCACTCCAAGGTAATCTGCCCCCTGCGCATAGGCTTCTGTTGCCTGTTCAACTGTTTTTGCGGTTGCTCCGACGATTTTGTCTGAGCCCAGAATTTTTCTCGCAATGTCTATGGGCATGTCGCTCTGGCCGAGATGAACACCTTCGGAATCTACAGCGAGGGCCACATCGACTCTGTCATCGATAATGAGCGGAACACCGTATTTTTTTGTCAGGCCGTGTACTTTTTCGGCCAACGCCAGGTACTCCCTTGTGGTCTTGTCTTTTTCACGCAGTTGAAGAAGGGTTACGCCGCCCTTTAAAGCTTCTTCGGTTCGATATAAAAATTCCTCTTCTGTCAGGCCTGTGCTGTCTGTGATGAAGTACAGGCTTGTATCAAATTGTTTCAATTACGGACTCCTCCAATTTTTTTAAATTATTTGCAAATTCATCTACTTGATGTTCAAGGCGCTGAGATTTTGTGTTTTCATTTCCTTATTGCATCGGCATTTCGTGACGCTGGTGCCTGTTTATAGATTTTTTATCTGCAGGTTTAGGTGAGTTTTCAAGTCGGTATCGGAAAGCGTGGAAAGATTGTCCATGAGATTTACCATAAAACTTCCGGCACCTTTCTCTGTTTCTGAAAGCTCTCCACAAATACCTAAAACTGCACAGGCAGCAACGGCTGCTGAAATATCCCGGCAGATTTCAGCGGCTGCAGAAGTGTTCCTGCAGGCTCCGGCAGCCAAAGAGGCGCCGGAGTAAGCAGCTGAATGACAGGCAGACAAATAGCAGGCGGTCAGGGTTCCAAGCATACAGCCGGTACCGGTCACAGTGGCAAGCTTGTGGCTTCCATTTTTTACATGGACAAGCGTTTTGCCATCCGTTACAATATCTGTTTTCCCACTGGCAAGAATCGTGCAGCCGTATTTTTCCGATAACTTTGCTGCGATATCACTGATTGCGGGAAGGTCCAGAGAGGCCTCGGCATCGACGCCCCGGCTCTCATAAGAGAGGTTGTAAAGCGCATTGATTTCGGAATAATTACCCTTTAGCACGAATGTCAACTTCTTTTTGGAGACGCCTTCCTCTTGCAGAAAAGAAGGATTCTTGTTTGAAACATTCCCTGTCCGCAGAGAGGAATCGCGGTTTTGCAATAATTGACAGGCAAAGCTGCGTCTTAGTCTGGAACAGGCGATTCCCACCAAATCCAGAACGACAGGAATACCTTTTTCCTGCGCTTCCTCTGCGGAAATCATCATAGACTCCATTCTTGCATCGGTGATATTTCCAAGGTTCAGCAAAAGAGCCTCGGCGGTCGCAGTAATTTCCCGCACTTCCTTCGGGTGTTCCGCCATAATCGGTCGGGCACCCACGGCAAGAGCCAGATTTGCACATTGGTGAATGGATATGGGATTTGTGATACAATGAATCAGAGGAGCATTCTCTTTTACGATATGCCGGATCTGATTCAATTCGTTGTCTGTCATTTTTCAACCGCCTTTTTTGCTTTTTTCGTGATAAAGTAAAGGAGCGCTGCCGCAATAAAAAACACCAAAGCTCCCCAGGAGAGATAGGACCATACCGGCGACTGTATCTCAAAAATATCGGTAAGGATTTCAATTACCAAAAAGCAGATTACACCTAAAGCTGCAATGCTTGCAGCATTTCCCACGATGCCGCTGTTATCGTTATAGCTTTTGGACATGAGCCGGTTCTGAAAGTCTGCCAGAACCCCGGCTTTCGAGAGCTTCTTTAAAAATACGAATGCAATACTTCCGCCAATCAGTGTACCGCAGGTAAAGGATGGCACATAAAAGAGCCAGCTCAAACCATCCCTGCCCCAGAGATACGTCATGACCGGGTAGGAAACGATAGCTCCGATGAGACCTGTTCCGATAATCTCGCCGAGTACTGCAAAAAGGATATTTCCCTTGGATGCCCGGTAGAATACACCTGACAAAAATGCACCGAAGACTGCACCGGTCAGCGCCAGAGGCGGAATTCCCATAAGCACCATTCGGATAATACCGATCAACGTTGCACTGAGAAGTGAATACCAGGGTCCTAAAAGGACGGAACAGACGATGTTGATAAAGTGTGCCATCGGGCACATTCCCTCAAACCGGAGTATGGGTGAAATCACGACTCCCAACGCAACAAGCATAGCAAGTACTGCCATTTTTAAGATACTTTTTGAATGATTCATTTGTTTTTCCTCTTTTCGTATAAAATACGAAGCTAAAAGGATTTGCAGCTGTTCTATATTTTTACAGCTGCAAGGATGTTACAGCTTCGCTCGGTCGAGACTGTAATTGCCTCCTCTCACCCCGAAACACGGGTTCCCATCGCAAAATACAAGATGTCAAGCGCTCCCTTGCCACCCGATAAGTTTCCTCCTTTCCGGTTTAATAATACGGTTCCGTTTGCGGAACTCTACGGCGTCTTTTGCCGCCTGTCAGATGCGGTGCCGTTCGCAGGAACAAAAGTGCGCTTCGCACACAAAAAAACGGGCAGTCCTGATGGACTACCCGTACTAAAGCAAACTATGACTTCCTACG
Organism: Roseburia sp.; assembly: GCA_017621905.1. Lineage (GTDB taxonomy): Bacteria > Bacillota > Clostridia > Lachnospirales > Lachnospiraceae > Roseburia. Next base: position 16,052 of record JAGASC010000207.1, on the reverse strand, counting down.
GCGGCATTATCCGCATCAGGTTAAAGGGTCGAAGTTTGATTACTTCCTCTCAGCCTGGCTCACCAAGCTCCCCTACATAAAAAATATGTAATTCATGTTTATTATAATTGTTTTTTTTGGAAATGCAATACCAAATTATTAGAAATCACAGGATAAACGCATCAATCGCCATCTTTCCCCAGAGTCGAAAGATTTATCACTTTGGGATTTTCAAATTTACATATCATGTGCTAAAATGAATAAAAATACCAAAGGAGGGATGTCGTATGCCAGGCGGACCAGGAAGAGGCCCAGGCGGACCAGGAAGAGGCCCAGGCGGACCGGGTGGCCCGGGAATGCCACCACCACGCGGCGGATATCACGGTGGAATGAATCGCGGATACGGGAGAGGCTTCGGAGGCCCGGGAACGCCACCACCACGCGGCGGGTCGCTTTGGCGACATCTTCATATCCGCCGCAGTGCGATCCTCGCGGAGCTCTTTTTTAGCAATAGGAAATGCGAAATTTCCTATTGCTAAAAAACATAGGGAATCGCCATGTGAGAATCCTAAAACAGCAGTAGCCATTCAGTTGGTTACTGCTGTTTTGAGTCTTATCCTACCGGCATTCTGACAGTGTTTCTGACGGAGCGGGCGGTAATTACCGTATTTATGGTGATTCAGGAATATTAAGCATAACAGACACCCGAAACACCCCGTTGTCATGACGAATCACCAGATTTCCGTCATAACGATCTACAATATTTCTTACGGAAGTAAGGCCCAGTCCGGAACCGTTTTTCTTTGTGGAAAGATACCTGCCCTGCTTATTTTGGCGCACGACACCGTTATAGGAGTTATCAATTGTGAGGATTTCGTATCTCATGGGCGACCTCCACGCCGGTGAGTGTGTCCATAAAAATATCCAGAATAATGAGATCATAGCTGCCCGGTCTCCAGTCGGTCAGAAACGCTTCGCCGCTGTGAAAAATATGTAGTTTGTGTTCGGTGTCCCCGGCGGCGTTCAGCTTTCGGGACAATATATCGGATAATCTGTCAAGCTCCTCCTGACAGTCATCTACAAGTGCAATTTTCATTGGTGTACCTCGAATGATTATCTGATAAATATTTTGTAGTATATAATACAAAATATAGTATAAATAGCGTTAAATTTCAAGCTTCTGCCATAAAGTTTTTAAACAGAAATGTGTGAAAATCCTGACCGTTCGAGTAAAAAATTGACCGCTTGAGTAGAACATATTGAAGAGTCGCCGTTAATTGTTATGATGTAAATATATAAGTATAGTGGCGTACCATTTCAGAAGAAAGAGGGTTTATGCGTCCATACATTCTTTGCGGAAAGGAGGCAGCAGTATGAACATATTGATATATGGAAACGGGTATGATCAAAATTCTTTAGAGGAGCTGATCGGAAGCTGCGGTGCCATGCAGTATCGCAGAATACATTTTTTTAAACCGGACAGTTACAATGAGTATATTGCGGAAATGAAGCGTGTAATTCCTCAGATTATCTTTGTTTCGGAGCATGGCGCGGAAGGGATGGAAGCAGTAATCGCGGCAAAAAACCTTCACCCCAATACATCAGTCATCTGGTTTTCGAATGATGAAGGCTTCGGCACCCAATCCTATCGGCTCGGCTGTACTTACTTTTCGGCAAAACCGGTGACCCATGAAGTGATAGAACATGCGATGTCCAGGTACAGCGAGGAAAGGAGCGTGAGGGTATGTTGAAAACGCGAAAAAAATTTTGTATTCCATGGTTTATCCGGAGTGGAAAAATCTGATGAGTTTACATAGATAAGAAAATACGAGAAAAACAAGGAGGATTCGTACATGAAGAGAAAGAAGAAAAAAAGGGCTTTTGGAAAATCGATTTCAGGTATCATTGCCATTTTGCTGGTAATGGTTATGCTGGTTGGTATTTTGCCGTTTGATACAGAAGTATTGGCAGCAGAATCGATTTCGGATTTAGACACAACAACCAAGTATACGGAATCTCTCGGTGATAACGCATCCACAGAATATGCAGGGCGTATCTGGACAGATAAGACGGTATATGACACAAATGCAACGATCACAGCATACGGTGATACATCATATACAATAGAGAATGATTCCGACTTTTTGGTTGCATTTTCAGCACTGGCCACATCCCAATCGATATCCGGGCAGACACAGGCGCCGGTGGATGTTGTGTTCATCATTGACCTTTCCGGGTCTATGAGCAATCAAAACAGTAATATGACCATAAATGGCGTGACTAAGAGCCGTATTGCATTTACGGTAGACGCGGTAAATAGCGCGATTAACACGCTGATGAATAATCCAAATGCAAGAGTGGGCGTTGTGGGTTATAACGAAACTGCCGTTGAACTATTGCCGTTGGACCGCTATACACAGGTCGATGCCACAACGCCTTATTTTAGCCTGAACAGAACAACGGCAAGCAACGACAACGCGAGATTAAGTGTCCGGGCGGTGAACAGTTCCGGAACAACAATTTCAAAAGTGGATAGCTGGAATAGTAACAATGCCATTTCTGTATCCGGAGGAACGAACATCCAGGGCGGTCTTTATAATGGTATGAAGCTTTTAACGGACGTGACCTCAACAACAGCAACCATTGATGGGAAAGAGGTAACCCGTGTTCCGTCTGTAATTCTTTTATCAGACGGTGCGCCCACTTATGCCATGAGCGCAACAAAAGGACAGGGTGGTTGGGGAAGTCAGTCAACGAGCCGCAACTGGTGGGAACCGGAGAATACCTATGGCCTTGGTAATGGTAGTTCTGCATATGCAGGTAATGGTATGCTTGCCATGATGATTGGCGCCTACATGAAGAACCAGATCGATGCGCACTATGGTCTGAGCGCCGCAGAGCAGAAAACAACACTTTATAGTGTGGGTATGGGTCTTGACAATCTGGATAATGACCAAAAGAATTTGGCAAGAGCTACATTAAACCCCAAACAATATCTGGACACTGCAACGAGTGAATACAGTGGAAACAGTTATGCCCAGACGATTCTTGGTTATTGGAATCAATACTGCGGCACATCGGGTAACGATAATACGCCGACGATTCAGTGCGAAAGGAATGAATCTTATGAGCTGACCCACCCGACGACAGGTGATATCAGCGGCGATGCACTGAAAAACTACGTGGATCATTATTATGCGGCAAATGAGGTTGACAGTGTAACCGATGTTTTTGCCAATATTGTAAATAATATTTTAATCAGTTCCCCGGAAATTCCCACCGAGCATGATGCGGAAAATCCGGTAACTTCAGGTTATATTACATATACGGATCCGCTTGGTGAGTATATGGAAGTAAAAGACTTCGAAGCGATTATTTATGGTGGAAAAAAATATGTGAATCAGGCGGAACCGGTTACAAATGGAAATGTTACCACCTATAAGTTTACGGATATCGCCGAAGGAAATGCGGTATATAAAGAGCAGTCGCTGGAAAATATTATCATTGAAGTTAAGACAACGACAGATGCGGACGGTGTGAAATCTCAGACACTTACGATTAAGATACCCGCGGCATTAATACCGATTCGTGTAAACACCATAACACTCAATAGTGATAAATCGGTAAAGACACATACAAATAACGGTGCGTATCCGATTCGTATTTTCTATACCGTAGGCTTGCAGGACGCAGTGAAATCCGGAGATATTGTATCTTTGGAAAAAATCAGTGCAGACTACATAGAACAAAATTCCAATGCAGACGGAACGATTAATTTCTACTCCAATTTATACACAGGCAGTAATAAGAGTGTAAATGGAGATACGGCCGGGGATGCGACGGCTGAATTTGAGGCAGCAAGTACGAACCCGTTTTATTACATGCAGAAGGATACTATCCTTTATGATAAGCTCACGGAAAAGCCTGCAACGGAATTGGTTGCCTGAAATACCTATTATTATGAAGAAACATTTTATCATGGTACTTCCGTGGAAACCAAGATTACGGAGCATACAGGTGCACAGCTGAGCGTAAATACCGTAGTTGAGCAAAATGAGGATGGCTATTGGTATCGTCCTGCGGGCACGGTGCATGTAAACCGTATGTTAGAATTTGAGGGTACCAAATCTGAAAACAACACAAATACGGCCCAGGAATTCTATGCCCCTACTTACGACAAAGACACAGATACCTTCAAGGTATACCTTGGAAACAATGGTGTGCTGAGCGTGAAGGCAACCGGTACACTTGAGATTTCTAAGAAGGTAACAGCGGACAACGGTCTGATCGCACCGGACAAAGAGTTTACATTTACGGTAGCGCTGAAAGATGCAAATGATACTGCGCTCACAGGTACCTATAGATATACGGTAACAGATGCGGCCGACAATGCTGTGACGGATGCGGACGGTAATGAGGTAATCGGCACAATTGCACATGGCGGAACGCTTACCTTAAAAGCAGGCCAGACGGCAACCATTATCAATCTGCCGCCGGATGCGAATTATACTGTGACAGAAAGTACGGTGGAAGGATTTACCGCAAGCGCAGCAGGAGACAGTGTAAAGACAGAGGAGAATGGCAACGTTTCTGTCTCCGGAAAAATTGAGGCCGGATCGGTGGATGCAGCAGAGTTTGTGAACCATCATTCGGTAGAAGAATTGACTTTCCCCACAGAAGCGGAGGGTGGAATTTGTGGAGCAAAAATTTTGGACGGACGTGACTGGCAGGAGGGCGATTCCTTCCGGTTTGCAATTACGTCTTCGAATAATGCCCCGCTGCCTGAAAATCCGGTTGTAACATTAATCGGCGAGAAGGATAACCTTGCAGAGGATGGAGAGACGGTATCCTTTGACTTTGGAAAAATTAAATTTACAGCTCCCGGTATTTACTACTACACAATCGTAGAGGAAACTCCGGGTATGGCAGAAGCTGACCGGCTGCCGGGTGTTTCTTATACAAGAGAAGTATATGAAATTATTGTGACAGTGACAGATCAGGGGGATGGCACGCTGCGCGCATCTTCCGTTATGAAAAAAGTAATGGATTCTACCGGTAATGTGATTTCCACAGAGATTACCAATCATACAGCACAGTTTACGAATACATTCAGTGCCGAATCTGTGAAGTATGGACCGGTTGCAATAAAGAATTATACCGATAATTCCGGAATCAATCCGCTGACAGATGGTATGTTTACATTTACAATGACACCTGTGACTGCCGATGCGCCAATGCCGGAAGGAAGTACAGATGGAGTATACACAGCCTCTAATGTGGGAAATTATGTGTCCTTTGGACAGATGACGTTTACACAGGATGATGTGGGTAAAACCTATGAATATGTGTTAAGTGAAGTACTGCCGGAGGAAGCGACCGCGGAAAATGATTACACTGTAAAGGGCATGCAGTATGATGCGGCAGAGATCAAAGTAACGGTGACGGTAGAACTGGACGGAGATAAGGTTAAAGTTACACCGACCTATAAAAAGGGCGAGGCAACCGTAACTGCAGGAGAGTTTACGAACGCTTATACGGAAACACCGGTAGTGCTGGGTGATGGCACGAACGCCCCGATCAATGGTACAAAAACACTGACCGGACGGGATATGCTTGACAAGGAAGTGTTTGAATTTACGCTGGAAGCAGCAGATGATGCGACAGCTTCAGCAATTGCGAATCAGACAATTGTGCTGGAAAAGACAAGCGTTACTGTAACAGAAGGTAAAAACGGCATAGCAGATGCTTTTGATTTTGGTACAGCCAAATTTACAAAACAGGGTACTTACACCTTCAATGTCAAAGAGATTGCCGGAAAAGCCGGCGGAGTTACTTACGATACTCATGTATGTACAGTGACCGTAGTGGTAACGGACAGCGATGCGGACAGTGTATTGGAAGCAAGCGTCACATACAGCAACGGAACAAATGCAGCGGACAACAGTAAAGCGGTATTTAACAACACTTACAAAGCAACCTTTGATGCAGATACAGCAATTTCGCTGACCGGTGCAAAGAAAATGACCGGGCATCCGATTGAAGACGGCGAATACTTCTTTAAGGTAAAACTGGTGAAGGATGGAAGTGAATTCCTGGTATCAGCTGCAGGTGATTCTGAGCCGGATGGAGAGGGCGGTTACGAAGGCGCGATTACGTTCCTTAACAAAGTAACCTATACACAGACCGGAACCTATGTATACGAGATATCCGAGCAGATTCCGGATCCGCAGCATGGCGGCGTTACTTATGATACTTCTGTTTACCGAGTGACAGTAACGGTAACGGATGACTATAAAGGTACGTTAACTGCGGAGATTACAAAGATTGAATGGAGCGAAGACGGAACAGAATATGCGGAAGTTTCCGTTGATACAGAACCGGTATTTACCAATACCTATATAACGGAAGACGCGGTTGTTACACCGTATGAACTCGTTAAGGTACTTGAAGGTAACCGTTATAACGCAGATGGAACAGAAAAACCGCTGCAGGCAGGAGAATACACATTTGAGATATCGATTGTAAGTCCTGACACAGACAACGATTCTCATACAGAAGAAGGTATTATCCTTCCAAATGCAGCAGACGGATATAAGGTTGCCAATGCAGCGGATGGTAAGATCACGTTTGGCGATATTACCTTCACAAAACCGGGGACTTACGTGCTTCAGATTAAGGAAGCGATTCCGGAAACTGCAATTGAGAATGAAGATGGTACTTATACATTAAACGGTATTACCTACAGCGCAAATGTACTTCAAACCACTTTTACGGTAACGGATGACGGAAACGGTAAGCTGGTGGCATTGCGTACCGGATCATCCGGAAACAGCCAGTTTAAGAATGTATATGAAGCAGAAGGTACTTTGCCGGGTGCTAAGAACTTGGAGGTAACAAAGAACTTTACCGGACGTGAATGGGCGAATGGAGAAAGCTTTACCTTTGTACTGGTTGGACATGATGACGTGACAAGAAGTGCAATTGCAGATGGTAAAATTGTACTTCCTTCAACAGATGATGCATCAAAAGCAATTATTGAACCGGAGATTACAACAAGCATTGATAATGCAGCAGGTATTACCATCACCAACAATGATGATGTGACAGAAACACTGGTAAATGGTTTGGATGCGTGGACAAAATCTGCAGCATTCGGAGATATCCTGTTTAAAGAGGCTGGAACCTATACCTTCCATATCCGCGAAATCGGTGGAAGTATGCCGGGTGTTGATTATGATGCCACATCCCGTGTGATAACGGTGCAGGCGGTGGATGATGGAAATGGAAATCTTACCGTAAGCCTGGTGGCAGAAAAGACCGACGACCTGACCTTTACAAACAGATACGCACCGGACGACGTAGTGCTTTACGGACATGGCAATCTCCATGTGGCAAAAACACTTACCGGACGTGAGTGGACGGATACAGATAGCTTTACCTTTACCTTGCGTTCCGCAGCAGATGACCAGACTGGTATCGTAGAAAATGGTGTCAGCCTCAGCACAGCAGAAGCGGAAAGCAAAGGATATGTTTTATTTGCAGAGAATGCAAAAGAAGTTACTGTCACAAAGGATAATAAGGATTTTGCTCACTTTGGAAATATTACCTTCACAAAACAGGGAACCTATAAGTTTATCGTTACCGAGAATGCAGGCGAACTGGCAAGCGTGAAGTATGATACTTCTGAAAAAGAGGTAATCGTAAAAGTTACGGATAACGGCGATTCCACGATGAGTGTTGTTGTGGATACCGCAAACAGTGATACACTGACATTTTTTAATAGTTATACTACGGAGGGTGTTTTAGAGGGAGCAACAAATCTTCAGGTACTGAAGAACTTTATGGGGCGTGAATGGACATCCGAGGATAAATTCACATTCATATTAGCGGGACATGATGAGGTGACAAGAACTGCAATTGCTACCGGAAAAATTGTACTTCCTGCAACCGATGATGCCACAAAAGAAATGATCAAGAATGAGATCATGACAGGCATTGAAAATGTGGCGGCGATTACCATGGACACCTCACACATCACAAAAACGACCAAAGCAAATACGGCGATAAACTCCATTGCGGCAATGGCATTTGGTGACATTACCTTTAAAGAGGCCGGAACCTATACCTTCCACATTATTGAAATAAACGGAGGACGTCCGGGTGTTAATTATGATGCAACCTCCCGTATTGTTACGGTAAATGCCGTGGATAATGGAGACGGAACGCTTTCCGTGACCATAGTGCAGGATAAGACAGATGCACTTACCTATGAAAACATTTATGAACCGGACGATGTAGTACTTTACGGATACGAAAAGCTTCTGGTAGCCAAGACCTTGTCCGGTCGTGAATGGAAAGAAGGCGACAGCTTTACCTTCAAGCTGAGCGCGGCTGCTGATGATAATACCGGCATCCTGGTGGATGATATTGATATCAGTACATCCGCGGCGGTTGATGCAGGATATGTCACAATGTCGGGAACAGAGCTCTCAGTCACAAAGGATAATAAAGAATTTGCAAGTTTCGGAAATATTACCTTTACAAAACCCGGAACCTACACATTTATTGTAACTGAGCGGGCAAGTAATATTGCAGGTATCACAAATGATCCGGATCCGACAAGAACGGTAATTATAAATGTGGTAGACAACGGGGATGGCACCATGAGCGCCGATGTGGATGCAACGCGCAGTGAAGAATTAACATTTATCAACACTTACAGTCCCACAGACGCAACCTTAGAAGGTGCTAATAACCTGAAAGTAAAGAAAGTTCTGGAAGGACGTCACTGGTTTACTGACGGAGAAGGCAAAGATGAATTTACCTTCACATTGACACCGGATGCAGCAACGCAGGCGGCAGTCGATGCCGGCAACGTGGTTCTTCCGGCAGAAAATACACTGACGCTGACCGGCTCAAACAAAGAAGGAGCCTTCGGAAATATCATTTTCAAGGCGGAAGGAACCTATACCTTCTTAATCAATGAGACAGAAGGCAGCGCAGAAGGAATGGAATATGACGGGCATACAGAGACAATCGTTGTAACGGTAACCGATGACAAGGACGGCGAATTAGTTGCAGCAGCGTCGAACAACGGAGCAGAACTGACATTTAAGAATACCTACACACCGGATGGAGGCACAGCAGTCATTGCGGGTACCAAGAAAATGTCCGGACGTAAATTCCTGGCAACAGATACATTCAAGTTTACAATTAGTGCAGTAACAGAAGGAGCACCGTTACCGGCAAATACAGAGGTTTTCATCACGGGAATCGCAGGTGCGTCAGAGCAGACAGTATCCTTTGGAAGTATTTCCTATACAAGCGCAGGTACGTATGAATATACCATTACCGAAGCTGCGGGAACTATTCCAGGCGTTGTGAATGATGCCAGCACATGGAATGTAACGGTTGTTGTGACCTATAATGCGGCAACAGGTAAATATGTACCAGAGGTTATCTACGAAAAAGCCGGTGCAGCTGATACAGCCAATAAGGCAGGTTTTGTATTTACAAATACGTATACAACCACAGCTTCGAATCCGTCCGATGTAGACTTTGGCGCAACGAAAAAGGTTACATCACTGGCAGGAAGCTCCTACTCCATGGTAGGAGGAGAATTCTCCTTCAAGCTTACTCCGGATGCAGGCAACCCAGCAGGTGATCCGATTGTGGCAGCTACCGTGACAAACGATAACGCCGGAGCAGTGGTATTTGCGAAGGATGTACAGTATACTCAGGCAGGAATCTATGTATATACGGTGGAAGAAGTAGAGGGTAACCTGGCCGGATTTACCTATGACAAATCAGTTTACACCATCACAGTAACGGTTACGGATGACGAGGCGACAGCCAAGCTTAAGGCGTCTGCTGTCATTACAAAAGACGGCGAGCGCGTAACTGCAATTGAGTTTGTAAATGAATACAAGCCGGGTGGTGTAACACTTACCGGAAAAGAAAATCTTAAGGTAACAAAGAACTTTACCGGTAGAGAGGATAACGGATGGCTGGATGCAGACGTATTCACATTTACCCTTGCAGCGGCAGCGGATACGCAGTCGGCAGTCGATGCAGGAAAGGTTGTTCTTCCGGCCAACACAACATTACAGATAACAAAAGCAAATAAAGACGATGCATACTTTGGCGATATTATCTTCAACGAGGTGGGAACCTATCACTTCCTGATTACAGAAACCAAAGGCAGCATCGCCGGTGTGACCTACGACAGCCATACCCTGAAGGTAACGGTAACAGTAACAGATAACCAGAAGGGCCAGCTGGTAACAGCAGCACCGATATTTACGGGCGAAAAGACATTTGAAAATACTTACAGAACTGCGCCTGTAATAAAGACGCTGGAAGGTACAAAGACATTATCCGGTCGTGATCTGAAGGAAGGAGAGTTTACATTCACAATCACGGCAATCGGTGATAATGCGGCATCTGCGCCGCTGCCGGCAGAAACAACTGTCAGCAATACAGCGGATGGAAAGGTTACCTTTGCACCGATTACTTACACAGCACCCGGGGTGTACCAGTACAGTATTAAGGAGACCAACGGTGGTGCAGCAGGAGTGTCCTATGACGGAGATGAAGTGATCGCCACAGTTACCGTAACAGACGATACACAGGGACAGTTAGTGGCGCAGATCAGTTACCGGAAGGGGGCAAACGAAGTAAGTGACAGCTTTACCTTCGTAAATGGTTATCAACCAATACCGGTAGATATTAATCTGCATGAGATCCTGAAAGGGGCAAAAAACGTAACTCCAACGAACGACGGAAACAAGTATACATTAGAAGCAGGAACCTTCCGGTTTGAGCTGGTTCCATCTCCGGATAATCCCACCGGAGATCCGATTCCGGCGGAAGGAGTAAAAGTTTCCAATGATGCATCTGGAAATATCGTGTTTGCAGAAACTGTGCGGTACAGTGCGCCGGGAACCTACAGTTACACTGTGGATGAAATCAGTGATCCGGTGACCGGAATCATTTATGACAGTACCGATTATGTAATTACAGTAGAGGTTACGGATGTAAATGGACAGCTGTCTGCAGATGTGACGTTGAAAAAGGTTGTAAATGGTGCGGAATCTCAGGCAGACGAGGGAGTAAAATTTAATAATAAATATGAGCCGTTAGCAACTTCTGTTATCCTGCGAGGCAGAAAAGAATTAGACGGAAAAGAACTGGCTGCAAATCAGTTTGAATTCGAAGTATCTGCCGTGACGGAAGGTGCGCCGATGCCGGCAGTCGCTACGGCGAAGAATGAGGCGACTGGTGTGATTACCTTTGGAACCATTGAGTATACAAGCGTCGGAAACAGTCCTTATATTTATATGATTAAGGAAAAGATACCGGCAGCGGATGCCAGAGCGAAGGGTTACACATATGATGAGACCACTTATTATGCAGTTGTAACAATAACGGATATCGGCGGTGAGTTAAGGGCAGCGGTTGAGTACAGAAAAGATGCTTATAACGGTGCGGTTGTATCTGAACCTGTATTTAAGAATACATACAAGCCGTTAAAGACTTCCCTTACCGGCACAGCAGCGCTGCAGGGAACGAAAACGCTGACCGGACGTATTTTACAGCCGGGAGAATTTACATTCTTATTAAAGAATGCGGCAGGTCTTACTGTTATGGAAGCTGCGAATGATGCAGAAGGAAAAATTGTATTTGATGCGGCAAACTATGACGGTGGACTTGACCACACAGATAATCCGCTTACTTTTACAGAGGAAGGAACTTACTGGTTTGTTATTGCAGAAAAGACCGGTGATACAGACAATGGTGTGGCGTATGATGAGACTGTTTACGATGTGAAGGTAGTTGTGACAGACGTGGACGGACAATTGGTGCCGGCAGTGACATGTTACAAGGCACAGGATGAGATGGGAGTTACATTTACCAACATTTACACACCGGATCTGACAACAGCACAGATTTCTGTAACAAAGAAGCTGACCGGACGTGATCTGGCGGCGGATGAGTTTGAATTTGAGCTGAAGGATGAAAGCGGAGCTGTAATTGGCACTGCGAAGAACAACTCCGAGGGAGTGGTAACTTTTGATGAACTGACTTTCAGCGCTGCAGGAACCTATAAGTATACTGTAAGTGAAAAAGCAGGTACGGAAAAATATATGACTTATGATACCACAGTTTATGAAGTTGAAATCGAGGTGACGGACGATTTAGCCGGACATCTGGTGGCAAGAGTCGTGAAGGGAGAAGGAATCGTATTCCATAATACGTACAGAGAACCTGACCCGACCATGGTACAGATTTCCGTAACAAAGAAATTGACCGGACGCGATTTAGCGGCAGACGAATTTGAATTTGAACTGAAGGATGCCGAGGGTACTGTGATAGACACTGCAAAGAACACAGCAAACGGTACAGTAACATTTAAGGTGCTTACCTTTGACAAGGTGGGAACCTATAAGTATACCGTAAATGAAAAAGCGGGAACAGCTGCAAATGTGACCTATGATACTGCAGCTTATGATGTGGAAATCGAGGTTACAGATGAGGCGGTGACATATCTGACCGCAAGAATCACAAAGGGCGAAGGAATCGTAATTACGAATGTATATAAAGATCCGGAGCCTGCAACCACACAGATTTCTGTAACAAAGAAACTGTCCGGACGTGATCTGAAGGCAAAAGAATTTAAGTTTGAATTGAAGGACGAAAGCGGAGCTGTAATAGCTACAGCAAAAAATACTGCTGAAGGAACTGTAACATTTAAAGAGCTTAAATTTACGAAGGTGGGAACCTATAAGTATACCGTAAGTGAAATAGAAGGAACAAAAGAATATGTGACCTACGACAGCGCGGTTTACGAGGTTGTAATTAAAGTTACCGATGACCGGGCCGGACATCTGGCAGCAGAAATTGTGAAGGGCGGAGATATTGTATTTAACAATACTTATAAAAAACCGGAATCAAGCCAGAATACGACTTCAACGACGACACCGAATCCGGAATCTGAAACAAAAACTGGTGAGGCGGTAATAGGCAACGTAAGCCCGAAAACAGGTGATGATTTAAGTGCTTTTGGTTATGCGGCATTGTTGGCAATCATTGCTATTGGAGTAATTGTACTTGCGGTTTACGGTCGAAAAAAACATCAGTAATTTAGTAATAAGGCAGTAATAAAGCAATAGAAAAACGGATTCAGGGGCTGCTCCCCCTGGATCCGTTTTTTTAGGGGCTTCATTCTACAGATAATTTGCGAAAATAGTCTTGCGGTAATGTTTCTTTTTATATAGAATAGAGGTAAAAGAGCGGAAAACCAGGAGGAAAATCCTCTGCTTCTGCAAAGGCAGTTGCATTTTCCTTCGGAAAACAAGGAGGATTGGCGATGACAAATATTGAGACTTTTTTGCAGATGGCAGCAGAATCCGATAATATTGTATTTTTTGGCGGGGCAGGCGTTTCCACAGAGAGCGGCATACCGGATTTTCGAAGCGTAGACGGACTTTATAATCAGAAATATGATTATCCGCCGGAGACCATATTGAGCCATTCCTTCTATATAAGAAAGACAGAAGAATTCTATCGCTTTTATCGTGATAAAATGCTATGTCTGGATGCAAAACCTAACACAACGCATCTGAAACTGGCAGAATTAGAGCAGGCAGGCAAGCTAAAAGCTGTCATAACTCAGAATATCGACGGACTGCATCAGGCAGCAGGCAGCAAAAAAGTGCTGGAGCTTCACGGGAGTGTACATCGCAATTATTGCCAGAAATGCGGCAAGGGCTTTGGCGCGGAATACATTCTGCATTCAGAGGATAAAATCCCATTATGCGATGCGTGTGGGGGCAAAATCAAACCGGACGTAGTGCTTTATGAGGAGGGCTTAGATCAGCAGACGATGGAGGATGCTGTATTCTATATCAGCCACGCGGATATGCTTATTATTGGAGGGACATCCCTTGCGGTATACCCGGCAGCAGGCCTTATCAACTACTATAGGGGAAATAAATTAGTTCTGATTAATAAATCCACCACTCCCATGGATGGCCGGGCAAATCTTGTGATCCAGGCAGGACTTGGGGAAGTGTTTGGGAAGCTTTAACAAAACCAAAGCTGGTAGCAAGAGCACTGCTCCCGGCAGAAATTACGGAGGGTTCCAGACTCAAATACGAGATGATGCAGTACGAACTGCTGTAAAGGAGATATTTTATGGACAAATACGAGGTAGGCGATATCATCCGCTTGAAAAAGCAGCATCCCTGCGGCAGCAGTGAATGGGAAGTTCTGCGGGTCGGCGCGGATTTTCGATTAAAATGTGTAGGCTGCGGCCACCAGATCATGATAGCAAGGAAGCTTGTGGAAAAAAATACAAAAGAAATACGAAAAAAGGCTTGAAATCCTTGCAAATCCATGGTAAAGTATATCTTCGTGATATATTATAAAAATATTCCTTGCTCACCATGCGCGGATAGAAAAACTGCAAAATGGCGGGCCAGAGACCAAAAGGAGGTAAATTCGCATGAATAAGTATGAGTTAGCACTCGTTGTAAGTGCAAAGATCGAAGATGATGCGAGAACAGCTACAGTAGAAAAGGCAAAAGAGTACATCACTCGTGCCGGCGGTACTGTAACAGAAGTAGAGGACTGGGGTAAGAAGAAATTAGCTTACGAAGTTCAGAAGATGACTGAAGCATACTACTACTTCATCCAGTTCGATGCAGAGCCTACTGTTCCGGCAGCAGTTGAGCAGGATGTTCGTATCATGGACAACGTTCTTCGTTTCTTATGCGTTAGAAAAGACGAGGCATAATAGAGAGGAATAAATCGTATGAATAAAGTTATTCTTATCGGACGATTGACCAGAGACCCGGAAGTACGTTACTCCCAGGGTGACCAGGCAACGGCAGTCGCAAGATATACACTGGCAGTTGATAGAAGATTCAAGAGAGATGGAGACCAGCAGACCGCTGATTTTATTAATTGTGTAGCATTTGGACGAGCAGCAGAATTTGCAGAGAAGTATTTCCGCAAAGGAACAAAGCTGGCGATTACCGGACGTATTCAGACCGGAAGCTACACCAATAAGGACGGCCAGAAAGTATATACCACCGACATCGTTGTGGAAGAGCAGGAATTTGCGGAGAGCAAAAGTGCAGGCGGAGATTCCGCAGGCTTTACTCCTGCCAGCAGACCATCACCAAGCAGTGCTGTTGGCGATGGCTTCATGAATATTCCGGACGGAATTGATGAAGAGTTACCATTCAACTAAACCTAACAGGAGGTAATAATCATGGCTTTCAATAAAGCAGCTGACAAAGACGGCGCACCTATGAAAAGACGCCCAATGCATAGAAGAAAAAAAGTTTGTGTATTCTGCGGAAAAGATAACGCAATCGATTACAAAGACACAAACAAATTAAAAAGATACATCTCTGAGAGAGGAAAAATTCTTCCTCGCCGTATCACAGGCAACTGTGCAAAACATCAGAGAGCTCTCACTGTAGCAATCAAGAGAGCACGTCACGTGGCACTTATGCCATATGTATGCGAATAAAGTAGCAGCGAATAAAGTCGCAGCGAATAAAATCGTATTAATAAAGCTTGTAATCTCCAGTCAAAAAATGACTGGAGATTTTTTCGATTAAAAAGAGAGCATGCCAAAAGCAGTACTAAAATGGATAAAAAAATGAATGTTTCATTAAAAATACCAAAAGCCGCTTGGCAATCAGAGAGGAATCATATAATATAAGATATCAGAAGCTGTTTTTGATTCTGATATCTTAACGAGGGAAAATGCTTTGCATTTTCTCGAGTCTAAAAGGCGCCGATCTTGCGCCGCAAATCGATTACAGGGTGTATTCAGGACAACAGTAGGAGGATTATATTTATGAAGAAAAAATGGTATGGAATACTCATTTTGGCAGCTGTAATGCTGACAGCTGGTTGTGGCATAGAAAAATCAGGCGGAGAGAAGGAATCCGCTGCAGGAACAGAAGCGGACGATCATATCGGATTTTTCTCGACAGAAGACGGCGGTGTAGCAGGCTTTTTTTCAGCAGAAGAGGATGAGGACGTGGTGTCACTTG
>JAGASC010000206.1 GCA_017621905.1 Roseburia sp. | reverse complement strand
GTGCAAGCACCGGAGCGATCTGATCCTGGCGTTCCACAGAAACCGCAAGATTTTCTTTTCTTTCTCCCAATTGTAAATTCCGGGATGCCTTCCTGTCGCTTTCCGCATAGATGCCCGAAACATTTTCTTTCCGCATCATTGCAGACAAAGAATCTTCCCTGTCTGCTTCCCTGCCATGCATTTCCGGTGCCTGCTGTGTCTCCGCCGGCAGATTTCTGCGCCATCCTGCTGCAAGCTGCTCCTCCAGCCGCATTAGTGCCTCGCGCCGCAGTTGATTTAATGACTGTACCGGAAGGAAGACTGCACTGTCCATCTCAATGTCCAAATGCTCAAATTCGAAAGGAGTATTTCCTGTTTTCCTCATACAGCTTTCTACTTTTTCTCTGGAAAGAGGCTGTTTTAAGGCAGGCTGTACGATGTCTCCTTCATATTCTATGTGTATATCCCCATCATTTAACTCTATTATAGCAGGAAAATCTTGGTTTAATTTTAAGATTCCATTGATTTTTTCTTTTATTTCTGCGCCTGGAGCTGATGAGAGCACATACTTCTCACGAATCTCACTCTGCAGAGCTTCGTTAGTCTTCGCATGGCCCGGTGATTGAAAGGTAATCATTTCTTTTCCATTTTGCCGGAAATAATATCCGTCGGTAAAACCACTACGGTTTCCAAAATCCAACAGCTTTTGCATATCTTCTTTGGCTACACGATAAGACTTCCTGGCTGCAAGATATGCCTCCTGCTCATCCTTTCCATTGGCTTTCTGACGCTGCAGCTCCTTAAGATAACGGTCAATGTAACTGCGGTAAATTGACACCACACCCGCTGCATACTCCGCCTGTTTCATTCTTCCCTCAATTTTAAAGGAATAGACACCGCTTTCCACCAGCTGGGGAATCGCCTGAATCGTACACAGATCCTTCGGGCTTAAAATATAGTTTCCGCTGCCGGAAATCTGTTTCAAATTTTCATCATATACTTCATAGGGAAGACGGCATGGCTGAGCACAGCGCCCACGGTTTCCGCTTCTGCCTCCCAGCATACTGGAAAGCAGACACTGTCCCGAATAACAGTAGCAAAGAGCACCGTGTACGAAGCTTTCTATTTCAACATCTACATTCTCATGAATATCACGAATTTCTGCAAAGGACATCTCGCGGGCCGTTACCACACGGCTGGCTCCCAATTCTTTCATATATGCCGCACCATAACGGCCCGTCACCGTCATCTGGGTGCTGGTATGAATCTCAAGGTCCGGAAACTCCCGCCTGATCAGTGAAAATGCTCCCATATCCTGAACAATGACCGCATCCAATCCCTGTTTATAATAGGGCAAAAGATAGCGGTAAAGCTCCTCTTCCAGTTCTTTCTCTTTAAAAAGTGTATTTACAGTCAGATATACCTGTCTTCCATGTATATGTGCATAATCGATTGCTGACAAAAGTTCCGTTTCGCCAAAGTTATTCGCGTAGGCTCTTGCTCCGAACTGGCTGCCCCCCAAATATACCGCATCTGCGCCTGCCCTTATCACTGCAAGAAAAGTCTCGTAGGAGCCTGCTGGTGCCAGTAACTCTATTTTTTTCTTGTATTGCTTGTCTGTCATACGAATTTCAATGCCTCTCTACTGTTTATTAACAAAAAGGAGACTGCTTCTTTCATTCCGCAATCTCCCATACATTTCTTGCCCATTACTCCGTCTCTGTTTGCATTCTGGCTGCCACGTTGTTCCGCTGGGTCTCTTCCAGAGATGCCTCAAGCTTTGCCATCTCTAACGACAGCCGGCGATTTTCTTCCTCTAATTCTTTTAAAATTTTCTCATCGCTTTCTGTCTTGATCTGGTTCGAAATCAAGTCATGTTTCAAATTATAGATTTCCTTATCCTTTTTTTCAAGCTCCCGCTCAAGCTTTTCTACCTGGGCTCTGGCCTTGAAATAATCATCTGCAATGTTGAGTTGAATCAGTGTGGCTTTCATATCCCCCGGGAAGCGGCGAATTCCTTCCATGCTGTCAAATTCATGGATTTTATTATTGATATATGTAGCGACTCTCTGCAAGTATTCCTCGCCCTCGTAGCCGCTTAACGTATATACCTTTCCACCTATAATTACTTCGGCACTCGTCTTTTCTGACATACCTGTCCCTCCCTGTTCCGGATATAGGCTACCCATTACGATATTAATTATTATTATACTGACACTTTCCAGGAAAAGCAACTATTTTCTAGCGCGTAAGTCCGAAATGCAGGTATGCATAGTCGGTTACGACCCTTCCCTTGGGGGTACGGTTGATAAATCCGTTTTTTACCAGATAAGGCTCATAGACATCCTCGATGGTTCCGGCATCTTCCCCTAAGGCTGCCGCCAGAGTATCCAGTCCCACCGGGCCGCCGGAAAATTTATCAATCATGGTCATTAAAATGTTCCGGTCGCTTTGGTCTAGGCCCATTTTATCTACTTCTAAAAGGTCCAGGGCAAAGGCTGCCACCTCTCTGGTAATTTTCCC
>JAGASC010000205.1 GCA_017621905.1 Roseburia sp. | reverse complement strand
GCCTAAAAGTACACCGTTTAACCATACATAAAAGCAGGAGTCCACACCCTCAAAATTCAGATACGCCTTTGGGGCATCTGCATCCGACCGGTAATCAAAGGTATGCAGGTAAGCACCACAAGGGTTCTCATAAGGTACATAAGGCGGATCTGCAGGGACCGGATAGTGGATGTTGGTGTACTGATGGTTATCATAGCCGTGGTTCTGCCATACACTGGGTACAGGTATTGTGTCCCAACTTTCTGTGTTATAATGCTCCTCATAGAATAATTCATTGAATTCATGAATGCTTTTACAGTAGCGGAATTTCCAATTGCCGTTGAGGAGCTGGAAACGGTCGGAAAGCTCTCTGTGCTCTATCAGATCATCGTTACGGGTTGATGCTGGGATGAAGTAAGATCTATTAGGGGTTGTGCCAAGATGATGGGTTCTTAAATCCTCATAATATGCGGGTACGATCATGGTTTTTTTACCTCCATTTGTTGTAGTGTTTTTACGTTCTCGCTTTTGTAATTCCATTTTATATAAAAATTAAGAAAAAATGAATGAACTGGTCTGTACAAAATATGGACTAATCTGTACAATAGAAATATAGATTCGCTTTTTCTGTACATGTCAGGCTGCTTATAAAAGCGAGAATAAGCCATGTTGGAGATGGGAGGAAAAGAATATGTACATGAACTCAGGGTATCTGAAAGAATCGCTAATGGAGCTGAAAGATAAATCAAGGCCACTGATTGTGGGCAGTTGTGGTGTATATCGTCTGAATACAGTAGAAAAGCTTCCTACCTGGAGACCAAAAGGACGGTTGGATTATCAATTGTTGTATGTTGTTTCCGGCAAAACGCATTTCTATTTTAAAGGGAAGGAAAGGATTGTTTCAGCCGGGCACATGGTTTTATATCAGCCCCGGCAGGAACAGAAGTATGATTATTTTTGCGAAGACAAGCCAGAGGTATATTGGCTTCACTTTACGGGCAGCGACGTGAAAAACATTTTGCACAAATACGAGATTCCTATGGACGATCCTGTTTTCTATTCCGGAGCGTCTGCGGTGTACAGTTATCTCTTTAAGGAGATCATCAATGAAATCCAGACCCGCAAAGTAGGTTATGAGGAATTATTGACGATGTATCTGCACCAGATATTTCTGCTGGTACAAAGAACCAGACAGGAACATAACCCTACTGTCAGTTCCTACCTGCAGGAGGAAATGGAATTTGCACGGCGCTATTTTAATGAACACTACAATGAGACTATCAGTATTGAGGATTATGCCCAGTCCAGAGGGATGAGTGTCAGCTGGTTCCAACGGAATTTTAAACAATTTGTAAATCATTCACCAACACAGTATATCCTGATGAACCGTGTGAACAATGCGGCCAGCCTGTTGGAAACGACAGATTATAATATGGCGGAGATTGCAGCAATCGTTGGTTATGAGGATCCACTGTACTTTAGCCGGCTATTCCGCAAGTTAAAGGGGATGTCTCCTTCGCAGTACAGGAATCTGCTTTCAGAAAAAGAGAAGAAGGATGCAGAGTAGTTTAGCTGTTCCTGGAGGTAGGACAGGGAGCGGATGGTGATTATTATGATGAACAGGGATATTGCCACGGATTATATCGATCATCGGATAGTTTACTTAATTGGACGAATAAACAGATATTTAACTTCTTACAAAACTGTTAGATTTGAAGGGGCATTTGTAAGCCGATTCGATGGCGATGCAGATGCCCTTTTCACTATAATGATAACAGAAATCGAAAAGGAGGATTTTTGTTATGAGTATTTTGAATGTAAGCGGGATACAAAAAATATATACACCCCGCTTTGGTGGAAACAAAGTAGAGGCATTAAAAAACGTTTCTTTTGGCGTAGAACAGGGCGAATATGTCGCTATCATGGGTGAATCGGGTTCCGGTAAAACAACCCTTTTAAACATCCTGGCAGCTCTTGATAAGCCTACGTCCGGCTCGGTGGTTCTTGACGGGAAAGACCTCTCCAAGATTAAGGAGTCTCAGGTGGCGGAATTCCGCCGTGATAATCTGGGCTTTGTATTTCAGGAGTTCAATCTTCTGGATACGTTTACGCTGGAAGATAATATCTATCTGCCAATGGTTCTTGCAGGAAAGAGCCATAGGGAGATGCAGGACCGCCTGAAACCGATTGCGGCAAAACTCGGTATCACGGAGCTTCTGAAGAAGTATCCTTATGAGGTGTCAGGCGGTCAGAAACAGCGTGCGGCTGTTGCCAGAGCACTGATTACCAATCCGAAATTGATCCTGGCGGATGAGCCGACCGGTGCTCTTGACTCCAAGGCAACCGATGAACTGCTCCGTCTCTTTGCACAGATCAATAAGACCGGGCAGACCATTTTGATGGTGACGCACTCGGTAAAGGCGGCAAGCCATGCCAGCCGTGTGCTGTTTATCAAGGACGGTGAGGTGTTCCATCAAATTTATCGTGGTGATAACACGAACGAACAGTTGTATCAGATGATCTCCGATACGCTTACTATGTTAGCGACAGGATTCCATGCTGACGCAAGTGATCTCATGCTGACGCAACGGGAGGAAAGAATATGAGAGCAGGTTTATATCCAAAATTAGCATGGGATGGTATCCGAAAAAACAAGCGGTTTTATCTCCCGTACATTCTGACCTGCATTGGAATGGTGATGATGTTCTACATCATCCATTATCTTGCAGCAATGCCTACCCTGGATGATATGCCAGGCGGTCGTACTATGACAATGGTGCTTGGGTTCGGCTTCTGGATCGTTGCCCTGTTCGCTGTGATATTCCTGTTCTACACCAACTCCTTCCTGATGCGGAGAAGGCAGAAGGAATTTGGTTTGTATAATATGCTGGGAATGGGAAAAAGACATCTGAGCATTGTTCTTTTTTGGGAGAATCTGATCCTTTTTGCCATCTCCATGGTGGGTGGCCTTGCCAGCGGCATTTTGCTATCTAAGATGGCAGAGCTTTGTCTGGTAATGGTCCTGAACGGCGATGTCGATTATTCGCTTTACATCAATAGGGATGCCTTTGTTGATACATGGATTATTTTTGTTCCTATTTTTGTTTTGATTTTTGTAAAGAGCTTGATCAAGATCAGAAAGTCAAGTGCAGTGGCTCTTATAAAAAGCGAGAATGTCGGTGAAAAGCCGCCCAGGGCAAATTACCTGTTCGGTATTGCCGGTATTGTGATTTTGGGTATTGCATACTATATCGCATTGTCTATTGAAAATCCGCTGATTGCAATGGCGTGGTTCTTCATTGCGGTGTGCCTGGTTATCGTTGGCACATATTTGCTGTTTATTTCCGGCTCTGTTATGCTGTGCAAACTCCTTCAGAAGAAGAAACGGTATTACTACAAAAAGAACCACTTTGTTTCTGTATCTTCCATGACCTACAGAATGAAGCGAAACGGTGCCGGCCTTGCTTCTATTTGTATTCTCAGTACCATGGTGCTGGTGATGATGATGGGAGCAGGAAGCTTGTACTTTGGTAAGGAAGACAGCTTAAATATCCGGTATTCTCATGACATCAATGCATCGGTTGATTTTCTTTCTGCCGGTGAAGAGCATTTATATACATACGAGAAGGAGACTTTCTTTTTGTCGAGAGTAGATGAAGTGCTTGAGAATTATAGTGTTGAACCTCAAAATGTAGAACAAGTTCTCAGTTCCACGGTTACCGGTATGTTAAAGGATGGCAGGCTGATTCTTGACCGACGTATGGTTAATTCTGCCGATACAGAAACGATGGATGATGTGGCACAGATTATCCTGATCCCTCTTAGTTCTTATAACAGAAACTTTGATGCACAGGAGACTTTGGATGAGAATGAGGTAATCATTCAGTGTATACGAAGAACCTACAACGAGGATACCATTACATTGAGCGACGGAACTGTTTGGAACGTTAAAAAGAAGATTGAGGATGTAATAAGCAGCGGAGATGCCGCTATGTCAATGATCCCGTCTGTGTTTGTTATCACCAATGATATCGGGAAAGCGTTTGAAAGCTTTAATTCGGAGCTTGATGATATATCGGAGGAGTATTTGTGCCGTTTGGAATTAAGCTATGCATTTGATGCAGATATTTCCGATGAAGCAAAAATTGAATTAGGTACTGCTATTGAAGGAGCTGCAAGGGATATGCAAATTTCCGGGGAAGGAGATTTTTACTCCTACAATGTGGAATGCAGAGAAAAAGAGCGAGCTGACTATTATGGTCTATTTGGCGGAATCTTCTTTCTTGGTATTTTCCTTTCCATCATCTTCCTTGCTGCCACAGTCCTTATCATTTATTACAAGCAGGTGACGGAGGGATACGAAGACGAGTCGCGTTTTAACATCATGCGTAAGGTAGGTATGACTACGAAGGATATTCGTAAGAACATCAATTCACAGATGCTGACCGTATTTTTCCTGCCGCTTATTACTGCGGCACTCCATGTGGGATTTGCGTTCCCGATGGTTCAGAAACTCCTTGCTATGTTTAACCTGCGGAACACAATGCTGTCCCTGATTGTGACCGGCGCCGCCATTGTCATTTTCGGAATCTTCTATGCCATTGTGTACCGCGTCACCTCCAACGCCTATTACACCATTGTCAGCGGCAGGAAGGAGCAACCGGGATGAAACAGATAACCGTCGTGATGCTTTCTATCCGCATTTTCCTCTGCCTTTCCTTTATAAGTTGCGATTTTTCTTATTAGGCATCCATTTTGGTTTTATATATCCCGATCGCCGCAATCGTACAAATAACCATAGGGGGCAAAATCATACGTGCACACAGTAGGACCAGCATGGCATATAGTGAATTAGGGATGTCTGGTCTTATAATTTGTGCACCAGTGTCAGCCCCTAAATGTGGATTTGTCATTGCACGAAAGATAGTTCCGGCAGTCCATACACGGTCAACAAGATATACAATGCCAAGAATTGCCAATGCAATAGAGACTACTCTCCAAATTTTACGCTTCTGTTCCCTGGACTTTGCATATTGCTGGTTCAGAATTTCAAGCTTCGCAGCAATGGTTTTTATTGTGTCTTTGTCAACCTCTGAAGAACATGCTTCCCCTAACAACTCACTCACGGAAGTGTCTAACGCATCTGCGATTCGTATCAGTATCTCTGCGTCAGGAACAGATAGCCCCTTTTCCCATTTTGACAAAGTTTGTCGTGAAATATTCAATTTTGTTGCGAGTTCTTCTTGAGACATTCCCTTTGCTTTACGTCTTATCTTTATATTTTCGTTTAGCATGTCACCATTCCCCTGTCTTGTTTGTTGTTGCATTCATTATAGATTTTACATGTTAAATTATCAAGCGATGTGTTTTAACATTTTCGCAACGGAATGTTACATTTACTGAAAAAATAACCATTTATGCACAACTGAATACTTGAGATTATCGCAACACGATAAATAATTATTGACATACGAGGTGTGAAGTGGTATTGTGTTGCTATAAAGAGGAGACGGAGAGAAAAATAAATGTATAAAATAGCGTATACTGCGACTCTCTCCCAATATGCAAGGAGGTATTTATGAGACAGGATGCTTTATCAAAATGGCTTAAATTTATCATTATCGGAGTGGGAATCTGCGGGGTGATTGTATATGGGATGGTTATTCCCATGCTGGGGCAGGCGATAGCTGCGTATGAACAGGGAGCTTTCGATTACTGCTTCTGGCCCTGGCTTGTGTTCATCTGGATCACTGCAATTCCCTGTTATATGGTACTGATTTTTGCCTGGAAGATAGCAAGTAATATAGGGATAGATAAATCCTTTACCGCGGTAAATGCCAGGTATTTGAAGTGGATCTCTGTGCTGGCGGCGGCAGATGCAGCCTTTTTCTTTATTGGAAATATTGTGTATCTGTTTTTGAATATGAATCATCCGGGCATCGTGCTGTTTTCCCTTTTGGTGGTGTTTGCAGGTGTGGCTGTGGCCATAGCTTCAGCTGCTCTGTCCCATCTGGTATTAAAGGCGGAAGTGCTGCAGGAGCAGAGTGACTGGACCATATAAGGAGGAGCGATGAAGGGTGAACTGATTTTTAATATTGATGTGATGCTGGCGAAGCGCAAAATGAGTGTGACTGAGCTGGCGGACAAGGTGGGGATTACCATAGCCAACATGTCTGTTCTGAAAAATGGGAAGGCGAAGGCTCTGAAGGTATCTACTTTGATCGCTTTATGTGAGGCTTTGGACTGCCAGCCGGGGGATATTCTGGAATATCGGAGGAAAGATTCGGAAGGAGGATATAATGATGCAGATAAATAGTAGAGTACATTTCTTCGATCGCAAGATCAGGAAAAGCATTTGTCTTATCATGATTGTAATCGCTGCTATGGGATTAAGCGGCTGCCAGTCTAAACAGGAAGATAGCACGATAAAAGACATATCCCGGGTACTTGGCATTGATGTAAGCAGCGGGCAGGTGATTTCAGCATTGGATGACCACGGTGGGTTTCATGGAGACGGGACGACGGTGGTAGAGATTCAATTTTCTGATACTTCCTGTCAGGAACAGGTGGAAGAGAGTGAGATTTGGTGCGAATTTCCTCTGACGGACAATCTGACAGCACTGGTGTATGGGCTAAGGTCGGATGAGGTATCTATTGGCCCCATATTGTCGAGAGATGATAATCCGGTGATACCGGAAGTGGCAAATGGATATTATTGCTTTGTGGACAGACATTCTGAAAGTACGGATCCACAGGATGATTCCGGGGTGTTAAACAGGTATTCCTTTAATTTTACCATAGCAATCTATGATACGGATACGAATACATTATATTACATGGAACTGGATACTTAATAAAAGCAGGAAAGCAACTCTGCATGCATGAGTAAATGGAGATTTTCAGTATGGACGAAGCGGTAAAGAAACAAAGGTTGGAAGGTGCGGTGTTAAGGCAGAGAATAACAGGAATTATTCCCATCATTCTTTACTTAATTGTTTTGATCGCTATGCAATGTTTGTGGATGCAGTTCTATGGAACAGATGCAGCGTTCGGTTTTGGTCTTTTTGTTTATGCTCCTTACTTTCTTGGCGAGGCATTTCTTATAGGCATACTTCCAGCCGTCCATGAGCATTGAAGCATATGATCGCACTGCCTTTTACAATGAGCTATATATAATGATAGACGATACTTTGCATGCTGGTAACGAAGGAGGCACAGGGGAGAACACCGAAGGCAGCTCTGAGGATGCTACCGGAAATAGTTTGGAAGAGGGGAATGCGGTAGAAAGCTTAAGCCAGGAGACATTAGACTACTACATGAGCATTGAGCCATCCTGCAGCTTTCTGACGGAAGCGGGCAGGGAATACCGTATGATTGCAGTGGATCGTGCTCTGGGCTCCAGTTTCTTTGGGTTGATTGGAACGGATGATGGGGAAAGCTGTTCCTTTGTGAATCTGGATCCTTACAATGGTTCCGGCGGGGAGGCAAAATGTCTCTCTTTTGTGGATGAGGATCTGGGATTCAGCTGTCTGTCTCACAGCGGCGGTACCTATGGCAGCCTGTACCGAACAACAGACGGTGGGCAAAGTTGGGACAGGATCGAATATCCGTCAGCCAAGGCAAAACTGCCGGACGGTACTTATTACAATCCTTTTGTGATGCCTGAAAGCGTTTATGCCAAAGAGGGACTGCTGTTTTTGGAGGTAGGACAGGGAGCGGATGGTGATTATTATGAGGAACAGGGATATTGCCACGGATTATATCGATCATCGGATAGGGGACTTAACTGGGAGTTTGTGGAAAAAGTATATATAAATAGGTAACACATCGGATTATTTATGCATCAAAATGGGAGGTGGCTGACTGTAATGGTTGGCCACCTTATTTTAGTAGTCGGAAACGTTGTCTTTTTAGGATATTCATAAATAGTGTTCAGCCCCTTCTTTTATGATGTTCTATGTTCCGATTTATGGAGGAATTTTGTATCAGTACAGAGACGGCGGCACGTCTGCATTGGTAAAGGCTATCATGTGGCTAATCGTTCCAGTTGTTATCACTTTCCAGATACCTAATGTAGTAGTTGCGGGAATTATGATGATTAGCATGTTGATCCAGCTCACTGCAGCAGTTT
>JAGASC010000204.1 GCA_017621905.1 Roseburia sp. | reverse complement strand
GTGTCCTTCGGTTTTTTCCGAACCACATCCTTTTGCGCCATACTATCTCCCCTCCCCCATCTGTGTCCGGTAAATCTCCTGATACATTTCACAGGTCTGCAGCAAATCTTCGTGGGTACCGTGACCAATGATTTTTCCTTCCTCCAACACAATAATATCGTCCAGATTCATAATAGAACTGATACGCTGGGCCACGATAATCGTGGTAGCCTCCGAGTGGTTGGTCCGGATTGCCTCGCGCAGCGCCGCATCTGTCTTATAATCCAGCGCACTGGAGGAATCATCCAGTATCAGTATGTCCGGCTTTGCCGCTAAGGCCCTTGCAATCAGTACTCTCTGCCGCTGTCCGCCGCTTAAATTACTTCCGTGAATCTGCGCTTTATGCTCGTAGGAATCCTCATATTTCTCGATAAATTCCGCCGCCTTCGCATCTGCCGCTGCCCTGCTCATTTCTTCCCCGGACACCTTCCGACCGAAAGAAATATTTTCCTTCAGCGTATCAGCAAATATCACATCATTCTGGAATACCACGCCGAACATCCGGTGCAGTTCATCCTTATCATATGTACGCACATCTTTTCCATCAATAAAAATACTTCCTTCCTCCGCATCATAAAAACGCATTAAAAGATTGATTATCGTTGTCTTTCCGCAGCCTGTGGCTCCGATGATTCCGAGAGAACCACCCTTCTTCATGGAAAAATCAATATCCGACAGACATTTTTCTCTTCCCGTGCCGGCAAATTTCTCCGTATTCTCCTCGTCATCCCCCTTGCCATAGCTGAAATTCACATGATCAAATATAATATATTCCTTCCGGTCTGTAACAGCTGCCTTCTCTGACGGCACCGGTGTCAATTCCTCTTCTGTCAGCACGACGGCTGCAATACGATTTGCCGAGGCATTCGCTTTCGACATCATCATAAATACACGATTCAATCCCATAACGCCCATCAGAATCATATTAAAATAGGTGAGAAATGCAAGAATCACTCCCGGCTGGGTCACGCCACTGTTTACACGGTGCGCGCCTACGATGACAACCAGAGTAAGTCCGGAATTTAAAAACAAAGTCATAATCGGTCCTGGCAATGCCATAACAATACTGGCTTTGATATCATTTTTTGCCATATTATCATTGGCCTTTGCATAACGGCGCCGCTCGTAATCCTCCTTGGATAGTGCCTTGACTACACGAATCCCCGTAATATTCTCCCGCATGATCCGGACAATATCGTCCACGCTTCGCTGCACTTTATCGTAAAGCGGAATTCCCTTTCTGGATACAAACACCACTACAGCGATCATAATAGGTGCCATAATACAAAGAATAGATGCCAGTCCCACATCCATGGTCAATGTAATAAAGATACCTCCAAGCAACATAATAGGAGCGCGAATCCCCATAGTCTGAATACTGCGGATAAAATTCTGCACATTGTAAGAGTCCGAAGTCATACGGGAATTTAAAGATGGAAGTCCCACCTCATCAATCTGCCCGCCGGATAAATTGATGGATTTCCAGAACAAATCCCGCCTTATCTCGTAAGTACACTCTTCGGCCACTTTGACCGAGCGGCGATTTGCATTGACATTGAACTGGCGAACCAGAATCGCCAACACAATCATAATACCGCCCCACAGAAAAATTTGTGCCGTATTTTTTGTCGGCGCCACATTGTCCACCATATGCTCCAGCACATAGGGAATCATCAGCTCTCCCAGCGTTCCGGTCACCTTAATGACCATTGCAGTAAAAATCATTACCTTGTATTTTTTCAGATAAGAAAATAGAAATTTCATATGTTTTCTCCATGCCTTTTATAATCTGGTAATCTTATTTCTGTCCAACTCATTCCTATTACTTACAAAAACGCACATATAATAGGAATCGTCACAATCGATGCCAGTGTGCTTAACACCACACCTTTTGTACAGAAATCTGCATCCGCGCCCTGCTCTCTTACAATCAATGCTATAATACTACCCACCGGCATACCAAGTTCAAGGATAAATACACCAAACACCACCGGATCCACAGCAATTCCCGGCAGCAAAAAGCTTTGCAGCAGCCAGGCCATAACAATGGGTAATAGAACCATTCGAAGAAGGATAAATGCATAAATCCGCCACTCACTGAAAACTGTTTTCAAATCCGCCTGCGCCACTGATACCCCAATAAGAATCATGGAAAGAGGGATCGTGGTATTTCCCATATAATCACAAAAAGTATTTACCGATTCCGGCACAGACAATCCTGTCACAAAAATGACCACTGCAATGAGCGCTGCCACCACGCCGGGGTTTATCACCCTTTTTAAAAAACCGCCGTTCGATTTTGTTTCTCCGGATGCATCTTTGAAACCATCAGCCCCATCTTTCTGCCACTTTGCCCGCTCTTTTGCTGCTCTCCTGGCCAAAAACACACCGTATGTGTAAAGCATCAAATTATACACCAAAATATAAAAAGCCACATAAATGATAGCTTCATCTCCAAAAATACTCTTGATTACCGGGATCCCCATAAACCCGATATTGCCAAACACAGACATCACCTGATACAGACTCTTCCGCTGCTTTCCTACGTGCAAAATAATGGGTATCAACACACTGATGAAAACGATCAATACAAAATAAAAAAGCACAAACACCATGTTATGTAATACTTTGTTTCCACCATACTGACTGCTCTGTCCTAAAACACCATTGACCACCAGAATCGGATTAAATACATTTACCACCAGCTTGGATATTCGCCCAGTAGATGCATCATCCAGCCATCCTCCCTTATATGCAAAATAACCAACCATCATCATTGCGAAAAGTACCAGCATCTGCCCAAAAATAACACCTATATCCATAAAATTGTATATCCCACTTTCCTATTTTTCCATTCTGTAACTGTTCCGTACCTTCACAGTTACTCCAATGGTAACAGTTCAGATGCCCTCACTGTTACCTCCAATGACTACTTCTGTTCTCCATTATTATATCCAATTATAACATTCACTCAGCATTTTTCCAGCAAAAAATGAAAACACAAGGTTCTTCCTTTTTTTCACAACACAAGAAGAGGATATTACAACAGAACCAGCCAATTTCGCTCTGTTCAATATCCCCTCATTTTCATGTACATAGAATTATCTGGTTGGTTTATGTTTCATATCCTTAATAGGAATGTTTGCAAACAGTACCGGAACAGCACTGTTACTGTCATCCGATTCCGTCTCCGTAATCTGAACATCCAGTCCCTGTGCATCAATATCCATATATTTCGAAATAACCGCAATAATATCATTCTTAATCATTTCCATCATCTCAGGCGAACAATTTGCCCGATCCGATACCAATAATAATTTCAGTCGGTCCTTTGCAACCTCTCCGGAACCTTTCTTGCGGAAAAAATCCAACACCTTCATCGCCGATCCTCCCCTTTATTTCTTAAATATTTTTAACAATGCACTCAGCACACCATTTTTTGCATCCAGATCCATGAAAGGTACCTGCTCGCCCATGACACGTTTACAGATATTCAAATATGCCTCTCCGGCCATACAGTTCGTGCCAACAAGCGGCTCTCCCTGGTTTGTGGACACTACGATCTGCTCATCATCCGGTCCTACACCAATCAGGTTGATGGAAAGAATGTCACATACATCCTCAACCTTCAGCATGTCCCCTCTTTTTACCATATCCATACGAATTCTGTTAATCACCAGATCAATCTGCTTCATCTCATTTGCTTCCAGAAGTCCTACAATTCTGTCGGCATCACGAATCGCCGATACTTCCGGTGTTGTTACAACCAATGCCCTGTCGGCACCGGCAATTGCATTTTTAAATCCCTGTTCAATTCCTGCCGGGCAATCCAGAAGTATATAATCAAAATCCTGCTTCAGCTCCTCAACCAATGCAATCATCTGTTCCGGGGTTACCGCATCCTTATCTCTTGTCTGCGCAGAAGGAAGCAGGCACAGCTCAGGGTACTTTTTATGCTTGATTAACGCCTGTTTCAGACGACATTTTCCCTCTACCACATCCACCAGATTATAAACGATACGGTTTTCCAGTCCCAGCACAACATCCAGATTTCGAAGTCCGATATCCGTATCAATCATTACTACTTTCTTGTTCAACATTGCAAGTCCCGTTCCCACATTTGCTGTGGTTGTCGTCTTGCCTACACCACCTTTTCCTGATGTAATTACAATAACTTCACTCATTACTGTCTCCTCCTGACATTCTGTTTCTTATTTGTCGTTATCCCGGATACCTTCTATCACATACGATCCAGACATCCTTTTACCATAGGTTCTATACAGATAAAACCATCCCTCACCACTGCAATCTGGGGTGAATATTGACCAACCTCCGTTTTGCTTTTCTTACGGATCCGCCGGCTATCTTTCTCCTTGTCCGGACTCTTGGCAATCAGGTCACCGATCTGCAGCTGGATTGGATTCATATCCAGTGCAAAAATAAAACAATTATCATCTCCGGACACTCCGGCACAGGCGTTCCCTTTCAATGAGCCCAGCACCACAATATTTCCATTCGAAACAATTCTGGCTCCCGGATTCACATCTCCAATCAGGGTAACGGAAGACGCACACTCCAGCGTCTGACCAGAACGGAGATTCCCGTTATAAAAATCTGCAGTTGGGGGAATATCCATTCCCGGCGTCATCGAATTCTGTGGATTCACAAAGGAAACCATGTGTTCAGAACCCGGGCATTCACAGGCTTCCACCCGTTCTCTCATAAGTTCTTCCAACTCTTTATTACTGTCAATAATGCTGACAATCCGGACGGAACAATTAGCCATGATAACGTCTGCTATATCAAGCTGCTCCTGGGTTGTAAGCGGTCTGCCCTCAAAAGAAATTGCCATCTGTGCATCTTTGAAAAAACTGCCGTTCTCTTTAAATTTCTCCCCTATTAATGCGAGAAGCTCCGGAAAAGGAAG
Source organism: Roseburia sp. (assembly GCA_017621905.1). GTDB lineage: Bacteria > Bacillota > Clostridia > Lachnospirales > Lachnospiraceae > Roseburia. The sequence continues at coordinate 522 of JAGASC010000204.1, read as the reverse complement.
GTGAGCGTCTAAAACCAGATTTATTCCATATTTGTTGCTTTTTATAACTACTTCTCTTGTCATGTCCTCCTCCAAAAGTATAAGCCTAGACGAATATTATAACCAGAAAATTTCAATCTGCAAAGGGCTTTTTGAAAAATTTCTTGAAATTTGTCTAAATTTGTTTTGTGATTTTACTACTTTTATCACCAAATTTGTCTTATCACTTTGTTTACTCAATAAGCACTTAAGTTTTATTGTAACTGTTCAGTACCTTTACAGTTACGAGCGCAAGCCCATGAAAATCGCTCCGCGATGGGGCTTGCTCCTGCATGTTCTACGTTTTCTCACGGTTCATGCAGTAAATGCATGAACCTGACCTGAACAGTTACGTTTTATTACTAATTTCCCTGTCTTCTCTCGAATAAAGAAAAAACGCCGAATAACATAAGAAGATTTTCTTCTCAGTTACTCGGCACTTTCGAACAGGGGATGAGAGAATCGAACTCCCACCAAAGGTTTTGGAGACCCCTATCATACCAT
>JAGASC010000203.1 GCA_017621905.1 Roseburia sp. | reverse complement strand
TATCATTCACAAGGCGTTCCGCCTTGAACTGAATGGAAAGAACATGCGTAACCCGAGTTAACTAACAACAAACTTCCCGTTTGGAGCGGACAGCCTTTCCGCTGTCGCGGACTGGCTGTTCCGTTCAAGCGGAATATGCATTTTAGCCTTTACAGAGATATGCCTTTGGTAATGCAGTTATGGAATATTTACCGTAGTAGGGCGATTGGCTGTTGGTTACAGGCTAACGGGATAAAGGTAATTCCCAATATCAGATTTGGGGATAGGCGTACATATCGCATATGCTGTGATGGTATTGAGAAACACTGCGTTATTGCCGTAGGAACACATGGAAATATAAAACTGGTTAAAGAAAGAGAAATATTTCTTAAAGGGTTAGATGCTATTGTCAAAAAGCTTGAACCTACAGTTATTGTTGTTTATGGTTCAGCGCCTGATAAATATTTCAAGAAGTATATGGATGCCGGTATCAAGGTTGTTCAGTTCGATAGCGATTATGCTGTCTCTCATAAGGAGGCGGTGTAGATGGGCGCAGGATATCATGGAGGCTTCGGTTCAACTAGCGGTTCAGCAATAGGAAATGCTGGTTCTGATGGCGAAAAAGAAATTGATGAAAACTTAAAAAAAGAGTTAAGAAATAGCAATATCAAATTTAATGAAAAGGATATGGTATTCATTACTCGAGATAAGACAGGACAAATTGTCTGGCTTGAAAACGGAAATTCTTCGGCAGGATTGAAGCATATATTGGATGGTAAAGCTGGAAGCCCTGGACATGCAAAAGATTTTGAAAAGGCCTTTGGCGTTAAAAGGAATGATGTCGGTTCGTACTTGAAAAAAGTGATTCAAAATGGAACTGTTATTAGTAATAAAATAGTTTCAATTGGCTCAGGAAGACAGGGATATGAACGAGTTTATGAGTATAAGGGAAACTACTATACTATGACCGGAATAGGAACAAATGGTTTTATTGTTTCTGCATATCCAGTTAGAAAGGATGATTTATAATGTATACAATAAAATTAATGAATGAGTTTTTGCATGGACCAATTTGGGTTTATGATGATGAAGGTTTTATAAGAAGAAAATTTGCTCTGATTGATAGTGATGAAGAACTTCAGACATTGAATGAAGAGGCAAAACAACTGTATGATTCTTGTTATTCCTTTGATGATGGGAATGAAGCATGTAAATTTGATGAGGAAAAGTATAAACAAAATTATAATCAAATGATTAGTATTATTGAGAAAATTATGGCAAGATTGGACATAATTAATGATGGTAGTTTTTGTGTGAAAAATTTCATTAAGTTGCAGTGATTCGAACCCATATACTGTATATGATACGATAGTAGGTAGATGATAGTCTTACATCTACCTATTTCTTCTTGTAATACAGTTGGAACAAATGTATAATTGTGTTGGGACAATTCAAATATAATATTTTACAACAAGTACAGAAAGGTTGTGAACCTATGAAAAAACAACAAAAATGCTACATCTACACCCGTGTATCCACCTCCATGCAGGTAGATGGCTATAGTTTAGATGCGCAAAAAGATAAATTGCATAAATACGCAGACTACCAGGATATGATTATCGCCGGTGAATACTCCGACGAGGGCAAATCCGGTAAAAGTGTAGAAGGTCGACCACAGTTTCAGCAAATGCTTGTGGACATTGAATCAGGTAAGGATAACGTCGATTTTGTACTCGTATTCAAACTGTCCCGATTCGGTAGAAACGCAGCAGATGTATTATCTTCCCTCCAGAGAATGCAAGATTTTGGTGTCAATCTTATCTGTGTGGAAGATGGTATCGACAGTTCCAAAGATGCAGGAAAACTTATGATTTCCGTATTATCGGCGGTGGCTGAAATTGAGCGTGAAAATATATTGGTGCAGACAATGGAAGGTCGTAAGCAGAAAGCCAGAGAAGGCAAATGGAATGGTGGTTTTGCACCTTATGGCTATCAGCTTATCAATGGTGAACTGCATATTGCCGAGGATGAGGCAGATGTAATTCGTATTATTTACGATAAGTATGTGAATACCACCATGGGAATTGCGGCGATTGCAAATTTTTTGAACAACAGTGGATACAAGAAAAAACTACGTCAGAACAACACAATAGAAGGATTTTCTACATCCTTTGTAAAAGGTGTACTGGATAATCCGGTATACTGTGGAAAGCTTGCATTTGGCAGGCGAAAGAATGAGAAGATACCGGGAACCCGTAATGAGTATCATGTGGTAAAACAGGAAAATTATATGTTAAATGACGGAATCCATGAGGGCATTGTGTCAGAGGAATTATGGAATCAGGCACATAAAAAGAGAAAAGAAACCGGTATTGCAAATGTGAAAACACACAGCTTAGACCATGAACATATTTTATCCGGTATTATTAAATGCCCTGTTTGTGGTAGTGGAATGTATGGCAATGTTAATAGAAAGAAGCATCCGGACGGTGGACATTATCGCGATTATTTTTACTATGCCTGCAAGCACAGAACCTATGTGAATGGTCATAAATGTACTTATCGCAAGCAGTGGAATGAGGATAAAATCAATGCTGCTGTGGAGGAAGTAATCCGTAAGCTTGTGAATAATCCGAAGTTTAAAACTGAGATTCAGAAGCACATTGGCAACAGTATTGATACAGCGGAATTGGACAGGGAACACGATGGATTAAAGGAGCAGTTAAAGCAGGTGACAGGTGCCAAGAATAAGCTGGCATCACAGATGGATAACTTATCTGTATCAGACAGACATTATGACAAGAAATATGACGATATGCAGGAGCGTTTGGATAAGCTTTATGATGATATTGAATCTATCGAAACTTCAATTGAAGAAGTAGAGACCAGACTGTATAATATCAAGCAGGAGAAAATTTCAAGTGATAATGTGTATCAGTTCCTGTTATTTTTTGATAAACTTTATGACAGATTCACGGATATTGAGAAGAAAACATTTCTAAAGAGCTTTCTTGATTCAGTATATATCTATGAGGAAACAAAAGAGGATGGAAGGATATTAAAGGGCTTGAAATTTAAGTTTCCGGTATTTTTTGGTGGACAGGAAATTACAGAACTTGATTGGGACAACGAAAGTACCGTTGAGACTGTGTGCCTCTTGAGCAACCGAAAACCTGATACGAAAGTCAGGATCGATGTGGATCTAGAAGACTACTACCGTATCAAGGATTCTAAGAAGAATCAGAACTGAAAATAAAACACCGAACTAAAAGCGAAAGCTGCTGATGTGTAAAAGCATTGGCAGCTTATTTTTTCGCCGAAGGGAGGTGGTGCCTATGATCTGGATCCGGTGATCTTGGAACGGTAACTGGCAATCAACGACAATCTGAGAAACGGAGGAAATCATAATGGCAAAGAAGAGAAGTGTTAAGGTCTACGGACAGAGCGGCTATAAGTACAGGGAAACGCCGACGATCATGCTTAAGGGAATGTGGCTTAAGGAAGCAGGTTTTGATATCGGGGATTATATCTCCGTCACCTGCGAGGATGGCAAGATCATCATCACCCAGGACGCTGAGAGGGCGGCTGTGAAGGCCGCAGAGACCGAGTTCATGGAGCGGGAGATGAAAGCCTTACAGAAACGCTACGAGGCGGAGAAAGCCAAAATAAGAGCTCAGATGGTAGCGGAGCCGGGAACGAGGTGGTAATCATGTTTACCACAGAAGAACTTCAGGCAATCGACAGGAAGTATTTTACGGTGATTGTGGCGGATGCATATGATGTGACTCTGATCAGCAACAACACCCGGCATGTCTGGTACATCCATAATGTTGAGCTGAAGGATCGGAATCTATGTCTGGTCTATCATAAGCATAAAATCAGTCAACCATATCACAGCCATTCCCGATGCGGAACACTTCGGAAGGCTATCAGGGATATCAAGTCCCATGATGAATTTCAATTAAACGGCAGAAAGCCAGTCTATAAGCATTAAAAGCAGAGCGGTAGCACCCGATGATGGATGTTACCGCTCTTTCTCTGTTTTGTCTTATTTGCGATTTTTCTTACAGTGGCGAAGTCTCAGGTATTCGCAGACGGCATCATGGGCATTGTTGATTTCCTGTCGTCCACGGCTGGACTTCAGATTGATCTCGATGCAGATGTCATCAATGGACATTCCCTGCAGGCTCAGACGGATGATTTTGGCGTAGCGGGGATTCTCCTTGTCGAAGTGAGCCAGAAGCTTGATCTTCAGTTCCTCTTCGGTAGGTTCCGGGCAAAGCTTGTCCAGAACCTGATCCTCTACAGATGGCTGCGTGGTATCTTCGATGTCAAAGGCTTCGCCGTCATACTCATAATCAAGGGACAGAATCTCTACGCGCTTCGGATTGAAGCGTTCCAGAAGTCCCTTGTTCGGGCATCCCTTACAGCGTCTGGTGTAAGGGCAAAGCTTATCTGAACCATCAGGGTTCATTCCGATGATGCAACGGCCTTCACGGCGCATCTCCATGTCTTTGTTCAGCTCATCCCAAAAGTCCTTCATGTAGGAAGCGTAATGGTCTTCGCTGATGGCCATGAATCCGATCTCAAAGGAAAACTCTCCGAGATGCATAGTGGTGAAGTTGTCCTGGATGTAGTCGCCTTTTTGCAAGCAGAACTTTTCTTTGAGGAAGGGGACTAAGACCTTGCCCTCCGGGACGGGATTTCCGTCAAAGGACTTACGGTTGCTGTACTTCTGTGTGTTACTGTAATCTGCTTTTCTTACCATGTTGATTTCCTCCTTGGATTGGCGCGGAGGAAATCCGCATGGCATCTGTTAAGTTGTAGTCTCATTTGGCCATTCATAAGAGTTTCCTCCTGTTGTCTGAATGGCCAGCTACCTCATGAGGCTGGTCCGTTACTTGTTGTATTTCCGGAGCCGATGAGGTCCTCCTTAGCTAAGGGAGGCGATTCCCCGGAAATATTGCTTAAAAAAGTATCGTCTTTCTCAAAACTTTATGCGTTTGCTTAAAAAAATCGGAAAAGAGATAGATTTTTAAGCTATGCTGTGCTATACTATATAAGGCTTTTTATACCCTTCAGGGAGTGACCTGTTGAAATCTGCAGTATTTCGGATGGTTATGCTCCCTTAAAGCACATAATCATTTTAGAAAATATGCCCTGAAAAGTATTTGCCACCGTTTTGCCGCTGTTTTCCCACTCTTTTTCTCTGCATGATAGGAAGGAGGATAATGATGAGAGAATTGAATATTTCAACCTTTATCCAAGTCATGCAGATTGGGTTGAAAGAACACGATACACAATTTGCCGCTGGCACATTCCTTCTGGAGGCACTGAACCAACCGGATGATGAAAGGTTTGATATATACCGGGAAGATCTGAGTGACAAAAAGATCAGTCTTCTTGTAAGCAGACAAAGGCCTGTCCCGGACGGGATAAAGCAGGCATCGTTGGTTCCGGAACTGGCGCAGGCAGCACGTGAATACTATGAGAATAAGGTGCTGAAGGATATGAACCCCTTCCGTAAGGATGATGTGCTGAATCAGCTGGTGAAGGTCATCAAGGAAGATAAGGAAATCGGCGATAAGAAACGGAATGAACTATTAGATTTTTACGACAAGGGGCAGGAAGGCAGATTCCTTGGAGAGGTCTTTCTGTATGTTGTAAACCGGCCCAATAAGCCCGGTGACGATTTTGTTGGATTTGAGGATGCTCCGTTAATTGCGGAAGCCAATTATGAATGCCCTATCTGCCATAAGAAACTTGTTGATACGGTAAAGAATAAGCCCATCAAGAGATATGTGATTACGCACATATTCCCTGAAGGGCTATCAAAAGATAAAGCAACGGAGTTGTCCTCTGTATATCCGAAACCAAAGGATTTGGAACAGACAGATAATCTGATTGCTCTTTGTGATCATTGTGCAGAAGATTACTTGTCAGATCCGACAGCGGAAGAATACCAAAGAATCTATGACTTAAAGAGAGTTTTGGCAAGAAACTATAAAGCGAAGGAATCTGTAAATGCGGTCGATCTCGAAGAGGATATCCGGATTGTATTGGATGCCCTTGCAAATGTAGATGATTCGGTACAGTTGGTGCCTCTGGAATATGAGGCGCTGCACATTGATGAAAAGTTTGAAGCAAAGAACTTTATGCTGAAGACTGAAACGCAGATAAAGGTTCTTCAGTATTACAGATATATTGAATCAATCTTTTCTGAGTCTGAGACTGATTTTGATCTAATTGCTTCCGAGGTTAAGATGAGTTCTCAGAAGCTGGAGAAGAGCGGGATGTCCCAGTCTGATGTTATTGAATATCTTTCGGATTGGATCAGGAATAAAACGAATTTGGGAACGGACAGTAGGCCTGCGTGCAATGCTGTTGTTGCCTTCTTTATTCAGAACTGCGAGGTGTTTCATAAAGATGAAGTTTCCAAGTAAAGTGACTCCATACAAAGAAAGCATTATCGCAAAGTTTCCGGTGGTGCTTGGTAAGTTGGAGAAAAAAGATATGTCTCCGTCAGAGCTTTATAAAAGTGTGAAGCGGCAGGTGACGGACATTAGGGAATTCATGGATATCATGGATTGTCTGTATGCACTGAAGAAAGTCGAGCTGAACGGGGAGGTGATCCATTATGTTGGTTGAGGTACAGTGCGACAAGTTCATAAAGCATGGTGAGATTAGAAAGCCGATTCAGTTCCATGCCGGATTAAACACTGTTATCGGTGATGATAATGGGTCCAACTCTGTAGGAAAGTCCACATTCCTCATGATTTTGGACTTTGTGTTTGGCGGCAAGGACTACGTGAATAAATGTCTGGATGTGCAAGAGAACGTCGGGGAACATACCATCAATTTCACATTTGTGTTTGATGGCAAGCCATACCATTTTTCAAGAAGCAATATTGATTACAAGCATGTATTCCGCTGCAATGAAAACTATGAACCGCTTTCGGAAGACAGTAAAATGACGCTTGATCAATACTGTGCTTTTCTTGCTGAGAAATATGGAACACAGGTGGAAGAAGATCTGACTTGGAGAGGTGTGATATCCCGATTTATCAGGGTTTGGAAGAGGGATACTCTGGATGAAGAGCGTCCTCTTAGAGCAGCAAAGGATGAAAAAGCTGAATATGCCATCAAAAGGTATATGCAGCTGTACGGGAAATACGCTTCCGTAGAAGCACAGATCAAGCAGGCGAAAGCTGCTGAAGAAGAAAGGGACGCATTTAAGAAGTCATCAGATTATAAGCATATCCGCGCTGCTAAGAATAAGCCGGAGTACGAGGATAATGAAAAGCGTATTGCTGCACTGAGAACGCAAGAGCAGGAATTAGCAGAACAGAGCAATAAGGGATTGCTGGATCTGGATAGTTTCCAGGCACGACATCTGTCAGAACTGGATGATCAGTTGCTCAAATACAGAAGGGAAAGAGCCCGTGTACAGACACAGCTCAATGCCATTCGCAGAGAGATGACTGAAGGAAAGAAGAGTTTCAAGAAGACATACAGTGATCTTGAAAAGTTCTTCCCAGGTGTTGACTTCCAGACAATAGAAAGCATTGAGAGTTTTCATCAGCAGCTGGCAAAGGTTCTGGGCGATGAGTTTAAGGAGACGGAGAAGGATCTGGCTACGGCCTATGTGATGCTGGGAAATGAGATTGCACGGATTCTTGAAGAAGTCGAAGAGATTAAGAAGATTCCTAATGTATCGGAAGCGATCCTTAAGGAGTATGCCAAGATCACGACAGAGCTGAACAATCTTATAGATGCGAATAGGAATTATGATCGGATGAATGAGCTCAATGACCTTGTGGCAGAGTACGCAGAAACAAGAGACCGGGTTATCCGTGATCAGCTTTTTGCCATTGAGACCATGCTCAATCAGAAAATGAGGGAGATCAGTGTGCAGCTGCTTAAGGACGAACAGCATATGCCACCGGTCCTCAGAATGGAGAAGCTGAATAAGTACACTTTTAATACGCCGAATGACGGAGGTACCGGAGCCCAATACAGAGGTGTAATCACCTTTGACCTTGCAAATATGGAACTATCTCCGCTGCCTTTTATCATTCATGATATGCAGATGCTGTTGCATATTGAGAAGAAAGTTATGGCAGAGATTATCAAGGCATATGATGCCCAGAAGAGCACCGGAAAACAGGTATTTATAGCATTTGATAGGCTTGATACATACGACACAGAAACAAAAGATACCATGAACACGAATTGTGTTCTGGAATTGTCACCTGGAGGAAACGAATTATTTGGCCGCGCGTGGAATAAAGAAACGGAGTCAGAAGAAGATGGCGAATAAGAAAGAAACCAAGACGCATTTTAACTATAACCGTTTATGGAAGCTGTTGATTGATCGGGGAATCCAGAAACAGGAGCTGCAGAAGAAAAGTGATGTCAGCGCCGCGTCTATCGCGAAAATGGGAAGAGGCGAGAATGTCACAACAGATGTGCTGCTCCGTATCTGCGAGGCGTTGGACTGTAATGTGGAAGACATTATGGAACGTGTACCGAATGACAAACCAAAAGGAATAGCGAAAGAGTCCTGATTATGGGACAGATGGTTTTATATAATGAATACAGATGAAAGGAAGTGCCGCTTATGCTGCCTGAAGAACGAGCACGAGAAAAAATCGATAAGCAGCTTATTAATGCTGGCTGGGACATTGTGTCGCGGAATGAGTATGTCCCGAAGTCCACATCGGCTGTGAAAGAAGCTTTGATGCAGGGAAACACGGAGAGTGATTACCTGCTATTTGTAGATGATAAGGCAATAGCTGTTGTCGAGGCAAAACGTGAAGAGAATCCTCTGGGACCGGAGGTCGAAAAGCAGGCTGAGGATTACGCAAGAGGTCCGCAGAACTGGTATGGCTTGTGGTATCAGGGTCTGATTCCGCTTGTCTATATGGCGAATGGGAAGAAGATTTACTTCAAGAATATGCTGACGAATCCGGACGGGGATTACGTGGAACTGTCGGAGATGCATTCTCCGAAGAAGATGCTTTCCCTCATCAACCAGGTGTCGGAATACGGAGCTCTTCCGAGATTGGAAAGAAGAGGGCTTCGTGATTGCCAGTATAATGCTGAGATCGAGCTGGAGAAGTCAATGAAGGACGGCAAAAAGAAAAATCTTGCGGTTCTTGCTACTGGCAGCGGCAAGACCTACCTGGCTTGTCTGGCAAGCTATCGTATGCTGAATTATACGCCGACGAAGAGGATCCTGTTCCTGGTAGACAGGAATAACCTTGCAAGGCAGACAGAGGCGGAATTCAGCCAGTTTGACCGGACCGAGGGGCAGCAGGAAATGAGCTCTCTCTATGAGATTAAACGTCTGAAAAAGGAAAGCGATATAAAGGCAGATATCGTTATATCCACCATTCAGAAGCTGTTTGCGGTGCTTACCGGTCAGAAATTGTCAGAGGATAGCGAAGACGCAGAAGATGAGAAGACGACGACCGATGAAGAAAAGGATACAAAGGAAGTTATTACTTTGGGCGATGATCTGAAGCTTCCACCGGATCACTTCCAACTGATCATAGTGGACGAATGTCACAGGTCAATCTATGGGAAGTGGAAAGCAGTGCTGGATTATTTTTCCGGAGCGAAGGTGCTTGGACTTACCGCAACACCTACACCGGAAGCATACGCGTATTTCGATAATAACATCATTGAGGAATATACCTATGATGAATCCGTTGTTGATGGCGTAAATGTTCCGTCACGTATATATCGTATTGCTACAGAGATTACGGAGCACGGAGGTGCTATCAAGTCCGGTACAAAGGTTACGGAGACCGCACGCAAGAGCGGCCAGACGACTGCTTATGTTGCAGCACAGCGGGTAGATTACGACAATATGCAGCTTGACCGGTCAGTGGTCAACAGGGATCAGATCCGGAAAGTGTTGCTTGCTTATAAAAAGGCTATTTATGAGGAATTGTATCCGGAGCGCGAGAAAAGCTGGACTTATGTTCCGAAGACTCTGATTTTTGCAAAGGATGATAACCACGCCTCTGAGATCGTAGAGGGCGTGAAGGATGTGTTCAAGGATGAATTTGAAGATCATGTGTGCCCGGAACATTTCGTGCAGAAGATCACCTATTCATCCGGGGATTCCAATGGGTTGATCCGTGATCTGCGAACAGAGAAGGATTTCAGAATCGCGGTCACAGTAACGCTGGTAGCAACCGGTACCGATGTAAAGCCTCTGGAAGTAGTGCTTTTTATGAAAGATGTCCGTTCGGATGTTCTTTATACGCAGATGAAGGGGCGTGGTTGCCGTGTGATCAGTGATGATAAGCTTCGTGAGGTTACACCGAATGCCAATACCAAGGAATGCTATTACATCGTTGATGGAGTAGGCGTAACAGAGCATGAGAAGATTATTCCGCATCCGGTTGTAAATCCTGGCCCGGGAAAGAAGATTCTTTCATTGGAGCATTTGTTGGAGCACCTGGCACATAACGAAGTGAGTGATGAGAATCTTTGGCTGCTCAGGGATTACTGTTCAACTATCAATAGGCGGTATGAAGATAACGCTCTGTTCGGCAGACACTTGGATTATTTCATTACAACTTACGGATTTGCTCCGAGGACGATTGCAGGAAATATTCAGCAGGCTACCGATGATGGCCTTCTGCTTGAGTTTGAATACATAGATCCGTCACACGATAACACCAGACGTATGGCTCTGATCTACAGTTTGATCAGCAATATCGCAGCTAGGAATAAACTCTTGGAGATGCAGCGCGGCTATATCGTGAATACGGAAGAAGATCCAGATGAAATCATTTATGCCGGATTCTCCAAAGAGACGGCAAAGAGCTTCATTGAGAACTTTGAGAAGTATCTGGATGATAATAAGGACAGCATAGAGGCACTGAGGATTATATACAATTCCGAGGATACCGTCATTACGCATTCTATGTTGAGCGAGCTTCGGGACAGGCTTCTGTCTGAAAGCAGGCAGTATGGCGTATATCAGATCTGGAAGAATTATAAGGTATTGGATACCGAAGGGAATGTGGATGAGCTGGATGTGAAGACAAATGTGAATGCTCTTACGAACCTGATTCAGATTGTCCGGTATGCATATGGGAAGAACCAGAAGCTTACAAGCCTCATCAATGGCTATGCTAAGCGGTTCAGCTTATACTGCGGGCAGCAGCAACGTGTACTGACCGAAAATCAGGTGGAGATCATGCGTCAGATAGCTGAATTCGTCATAAATGACGGTGCTATCTCCGTGAAAGAACTGAATGAAATCGACACTGATCTTTGGAGAAAAGGTGTTACAAGTTTCGGAGGCAAGGCGCTTGCAGAAGAAATGCAGGCACTATCAAGATTTTTATTAAAGGTGGCATAATATGGCAAATCAAAAAACAGAAGGCGCATTACTGAATAAAGTATGGAATATCGCAAATGTTCTTGCGGCAGCGGGCGTGGGCTTTACCGATTACATCACCCAGCTGACATATATTCTCTTCCTTAAGATGGATGATGAGAAGGAAGAGCTGGGGCTTGGGAGTTCTATACCAGAAGGATATAAATGGTCTGACCTTGTACAGCTCAGTGGAACGGATCTGGTAGATAAGTACGAAGAAATCCTTGAAGAGCTTTCCAAGGACGACGGTTTAATCGGCACTATTTTTACTAAGGCAACGAATAAAATTGACCGTCCGGTTATGCTGAAGAAAGTCATTGACATGGTATCAGAAGAAAACTGGTACATGATGGAAGGTGACTTTAAGGGTGCTATTTATGAAGGCATTCTCGAAAAGAACGGGCAGGATAGAAAGAGTGGTGCCGGTCAGTACTTTACACCTAGAGCACTTATTTCTGCAATTGTAGATGTGGTGGATCCGAAGATTACAGAGACTGTTGCGGATCCTTGCTGCGGAACAGGTGGATTTCTACTTGCGGCTTATGAACATATGCGTAAACAGAGTAAGGACGTAGAGAAGCAGAAGTTCCTTAAGAATAATGCTCTTTATGGAGCTGACAATACATCTCTTGTTGTAACGCTAGCTTCTATGAATCTTTACCTGCATGATATTGGCGTGAACAAGAGTCCGATTGCATATAAGGATTCGTTGATTGAGACTACAGATGACCTGTATCAGGTGGTCATGACGAATCCGCCTTTCGGCACGCGTCCGCAGGGAAGCGTGGAGGTATCTGCAAACAGACCGGAGTTTGTTAAAACGACAGATAATCAGGTGAACTTTCTGCAGCACATCATGTCTATCATAAAGACTGGCGGAAGAGTCGGCGTCGTTCTGCCTGATAGCGTATTGACTGATGCCGGAGCTACGGCAAAGGTTCGTGAAAAGCTGATGAAGGATTATAACCTTCATACGATTCTTCGCCTTCCTACCGGGATCTTCTATGCTAATGGTATAAAGACAAACGTGCTCTTCTTCGAGAAGGGTGAGCCTACAAAAGATATCTGGGTATATGACTATCGGACAGGTGTGAAACATACGATGGCCACGAAGCCGATGACAAGAGAGCATCTGCAGGAATTTGTTGATTGCTATTGCTCCGGACACATGCAGGATCGCAAGGAGACATATGATGCCGATGCGAATCCGAATGGAAGGTGGCGTAGATTTACTGAGGAAGATGTAAAAGCTCGCGAGGATCTTAATTTCAAATGGATTGATTTTACAGAAGAGGATGACCGCTCTGTCGGAGAGATCCTTGATGAGATGCAGGAAGAAGCAGATGACATCAGTGCAACTGTTGCTCAGTTGAAGGAATTGCTAGGAGGGATAGAATTTTGATAGATATTAATTCCCTTAAATATTCATTGATAGATCTTGCTGTATCTGGGAAGATATCTTCCTCATTTTCAGCTGAAGATTCTGTTGATGCAATAATCCAGTCATTACCGCCTGTTTCAAATAAGAGAAAGAAACTCTTGGATCAGAACTTTGAGTATGGCAAGCAGTTCGAGATTCCCGGGAACTGGAAATGGGTTCGCCTTGGCGAGATATCTTCATATGGAGATACGCCAAACAAGGTTAATGCATCTGATGTAAGTGACAACACATGGATACTGGATCTGGAAGACATCAAGGCTGGTGGAGAGCTGCTTCTAAAAACACGTGTTAAAGAGAAACATTTTATCGGAGAGAAAACTTCATTCAAATCCGGACAAGTGCTTTATAGCAAGTTGCGTCCGTATTTGAAAAAGATACTTGTAGCAGATGAAGATGGGATTTCTACGCCGGAACTGATAGCGTTTGATACATACGGCGGCATTATTCCTCAGTATATTGTGTATTGCTTGCTTGATTCGTTCACGAATAGAGCGATAGATAAACGCTCCTATGGAATAAAGATGCCGAGAATTGATGCTGGGTTTATGGCAAACCTTCCTATCCCAATTCCGCCTGTTTCAGAACAAGAATATATTGTTGATAGGTTAGAAGGAGCATTTTCTCTTATTGATAAGATTGATGCCTTACAGAAACAGTACGCATCTAACCAGGAAGCCTTAAAGGTCAAATTGATCGACGCTGCCATTCAAGGAGAGCTTACGGAACAGCTGCCGGAGGATGGAACGGCGGAAGATCTTCGTGTAGAGGCAATAAAGTATAAAGATGAACTTGATAGGCAAGGTGTTTTAAAAAACCGGAAAAACAAAGATGTAAGAGCAATTACAGAAGAGGACTGTATATTTGATCTTCCCGCATCTTGGGCGTGGTTTAGACTTGGAGAAATAATTGAGGTTTTTGGCCGCATAGGATTTAGAGGATATAAGAAGACTGATCTTGTTCAAAAGGGACAGGGAGCTATAACGATGTCTCCTTCAAATATCTCCAGAAGAGGTGAAATTAGCTTTGAAGACTCGACTTATATATCTTGGGAAAAATATGAGGAATCTCCCGAAATAATGCTCGAAGAGGGGGATGTCGTTCTTGTCAAAACGGGATCAACATATGGTAAAAGTGGAATTATTAAAAAGCTCCCTGAAAAGGCAACCATAAATCCGCAGTTGGCTATCTTGAAATATATAAAGTGCAATAGAGAATATTTGGCTTATGTTTTGCAAAGCACTATGGCCTGGACGCAATATCAGAGCTTTGTTGTCGGAGCAGCCACTCCTACATTTTCGCAGGAAAAGATTGCGAATATGATGATTCCTATGCCGCCTATGGCTGAACAGAAACGTATAGTAGATTCTTTAGATACTATCATGGGGGTTATAAAAAAGCAGGAGACGGCATGAAAACGATAGCATTGAGATTTTCAAATAGATTTGCACCGGAATGTGGAACCATAGAGGCACACGATGAGCTGATAAAAAGGAAAGGTTATGTCTGGTACGGAAAGCTTGGCAATAAGATTGCAGCAAGTGTATTTTCCGATGTTCTAGAAAATGACGAGCCAAGGATTCTTTTGATCCACAGTGGGGCAACTTATAGATACTGGGCTTATATCAATAAAATTCAACATGAACTGCCTGATAGAGAAGATATTCCGGAGTATTATCGGAATGAAGCAGAGAAGTTCAAGACGTGGTTCCGTGTAATCAAATTTGAAGATGCTCCGCGAGACATTATGGCAAAATGTACGGTTGCGTCATCGGGGCAAGAGCTTGGTATCGCATCAAAGCATAGTATGAGTCCATATTTTAAGATTATTGCACCAGATACTGATGAATAGAGGAAAAGAGGGTTGTTTATGCCGATAGGCTGGATTGATTTTTCAAAAGATGAAAGGAATAAGGTTCTCAACGTGATTCATCTTTTAGATGAGCCGGGAGCAGTAGACGAATTGGGTATAGGCGCAGTTCGTGATGCTTTTGCTGACCTTTTTTTTCCGGGAACATCAACAGTCCAGACACGCGCAAAGTATTTCCTTATTGTTCCGTATGTCCTTATGGAAGCAGGCAGTGGCAAGTATGGTTCTGATCTGAACACTATACTTCGGAAGATTGATAACGAAGAACGCTCCTGCAGAGATATTCTGATTAAAACAAGTAACGATGGCGTTATCGGCAGCTTGGTACCGAGATCCTGGGTGCTCAGGACTCCTTCCAACATCTATTGGAATGGTATAAAACGGATGGGAATATTCAAGGAAGACCTGTCAGTTAAGGAATATATCCATCAGAGCATTATACAAAGAAGCCTAAAGAAGGCGAAGGAATATGGGAATAGAGAAAAAGATGCTGAAGAAAATGAAAAAGACGATATCGATGCCGGTGATATCACATCGATTCAGTTTTGGAGCTTAGGCGACACTTATCATAGTAACTGGAGGGAAAAGCTAACCATAGAATTGCTGCCGGAAGAGGCAGCATTCTTAAAGTCGCAGATTATTACGAACCAGAGAAGCAGCCTGTTTGCGTTTATCTTGAAAAACAATATTTCGTTGGATAAGTATGGTTCTTTTGGTGCTCTTTCTGAAGATATCAAGGATGCAGTAGATCCTGATCTGCGGTATATGATGGGGTTGGCCAACGATTTTAACAATCTGGTATCGATTATCACGACAAGATACAACCTGATCGTATTTGACGGACAGAATGAAAGAGCACGTGAAAACTGGGCTATTCTGTCGAAGGATCTTAAGCGCCGAAGCGAAGTTGACCTGAAGGCAATCTTTAACAGATTATCCATCAGAAATGTAAAATTGAAAACCTTTTTGCTGAGGATCCAAGAAGCAATCCAGGCTGGTGATATTGCTGCTGTTGATGACTTGATCATTAAACGGGAGGTCGCATTAAAAGGTGCAAAGAGAGCAAAAACATCCCGCGTTGGAGAATATAAGGAACAATCCACAAGCTGGATCGGTATAGATATCCTTGACTATAGATATACTCCTGCAAAGCGTATCATCAAAGATATTATGAATGCGGAGGTGGTGTAAGATGTTCAAACCTACTTCAGCAAAAGATCGCATAAATTACGGTGAGGTGCTTATGCCACCGGTCGGGTTCCGGCTTGAACGCGCTGTCGGTACCACATATTCACTTGATTTGGAAACGCTTACTGCTGTGTCCATAGCATTAGGCTTGATAGAAGATACCGACAGCGAACTGATCAGCAATCCGATAAGTATGCTGAGCGCTCTTCAGAAGATTTCGGACAGAATCGTTGTGTTCTGTGAAGCCGGGCAGATTAAGCTGCCTACAAAGTCAAATGCACTCTGTCTTACACTTGAAAAGATGGTGGTGCCGGTATCAATCCCGTTTGACAAGAAGATAAATCGGTATCCGGCTTTTCATCCCAAGACATGGCTTCTGGAATACAGCAATGAAGATGGTGAAAAACAGTATAGATTCGTAGTCATGAGCCGAAACATGACCTTTGATCACAGTTGGGATGTTGCCTGTGCGATGGATGGGGAAGCATCATCTGTTGGTGGTGTCGATTCTCAGCCTATAGTGGACTTCTTGAAATTCTTGAAGAAACAGCTGAATAAGAATCTTGCGAACTATTCCAGACAGAGCGCTGATCTAAACTATTTGATCAAGGCAGTTTCAGAAGTAAGCTTCTATCCGGAAGATGGATTTACTGAATGCGAGATCCTTCCACTTGGTATTGGATCCGGCAGTTATGATATGGCTTCAAACTGGCTGTTTACCGAGAACTTTCATGAACTGGTGGTAATGTCTCCATTCCTCTCAGGTAGTGTCATCGAGGGATTTAATGATGCCGGGAAAACGTTGACCGGCACAACAAGAACACTGATAACACGGAGATCCGAGCTTCCGAAGATAAAAGGCGGGAAAGCATCCAATTTCGATGTTTACGTCATGAAGGACGAGATCATTGATGGTGAGACTTCGGTATCTGACGGGGAAAAAAGGAAACATAGTGCGATTGCTGATGATCTTGGCGATGAAGATGCTGCGAAAAAGGGTGATGAAGAAAAGCAAGACGATGACACATCGACGCAAGATATCCATGCAAAAATCTATGTGAGAAGGAAGTACAGCACAACAGATTTATTCCTTGGTTCAATGAATGCCTCTTATGCGGCTATTCATTCTAACGTGGAGATGATGCTGCGGCTCCGAACAAAGAATAGTGTCCTTAACGGAGAGAAATTCCTGAACGACATTATGGGTGAAGACAGGGAAAATAAAAAGAATCCATTTGAATTAGTTTCGCTGGAAGATGTCGATGAGACGGATGATACAACTGTTCAGGATAGTGTTGAGCAGCTGATAAAAAAGGTATGCCGGATCAAAATGACCGCAACAGTGGAACAGACGGATGGCAGGTATGATGTTCACATGACAGCCGATATTGAAAGTTCGTTTGATGGTGTCCGTATACGACCGCTCAGGAGCAATAAGGATAGTGATCTTTTACCTAAGATGTCTTTTGAGGCTCTGGACATGCTGCAGCTTTCAGAGTTTTATGTTGTGTCAGCAACTATTGAAGACTGTACTTTGGAACGTGTCATCATGATCCCTACTGCCGGGATCCCGGAAGGCAGGGAAGCAGAGGTAATCAAGAACGTAATAAGGACAAAGAATCAGTTTATAGAATACGTTGCCTTCATCTTAGGGGATGACTATGTTCAGTCCTTCCTGGAGAACAAAAAATCGTCCGGGGCATATGGTGAGTGGGATCAGAATACCGCAATGCCTGCGGTGTACGAAAAGATGCTGAAAACATCGGTTTCAGATCCGGACAGATTAGGAGAAATTCAATATATTACGAAGGCTATACAGGAAGAAGAAATCATCCCGCCGGAATTCAGGGAGATGTACTGCGTATTTTGCAATACTCTTGGAATAAAGCAGGTGTAACCTATGGACTTGGAAAAAACTCTTCGGACAATTGAAGAGAAGACGATGGCTCAGCTTAAGGACTTTCAATGTGCAACCGTTGAAAGAATAGATGAGCTTTTTCGTCATGGGCAAAACCGAGTTCTGGTTGCAGATGAAGTGGGCCTGGGTAAGACCTTGATTGCCAGAGGTGCGATAGCAAAGACGGCGTTAATCCAGTACGAGAATAACGATGACATCTTTAAGATCGTCTATATATGTTCAAATCAGGTTATAGCAAACCAGAATATTCAGAAGCTGGATGTTTTCAACATAAGACCGGATGGCAACAGCGGCGATGCAAGACTGTCAATGCAGCACCTGAAGATCGCTGAGCAGGAGTATTCAGCAAAGAAGAATAAATCCTATGCTCAGCTTATTCCCTTGACTCCGAGCACATCTTTCAGCATGACGAACGGTGGCGGAACAAAGGAAGAGCGTGCTCTGATGTATGTTGTGCTGAAAAGAATACCGGCTTTGAAGGGGCATCTGCCTGAGATCAATACTTTCGTTTCTCAGGGCGTGCAATGGTGGGATTGGTACGTAAATTATTATGATGAAAAGGTTCAGTTCCTGGATGACGAAGGAACGGGATATCCCGGTAATGTTATTGAAAAGATAGAGGAGTTTAATACCCGTAGCCACATTTTTGACATCCTTATAAGGCATGTCGAAGAGATAGAAAATGGCGAACCTGTTACTGATTCAGATAATTATGTGCTGCAGAAGCTCCGGAGAATGTTTGCCGAGATCAGCGTTGGTATGTTGCAACCGGATCTTGTCATCATGGATGAGTTCCAGAGGTTCAAGAGTCTTATTGACGCTGAAGCTCTGGAGACGGAAAACGGCGTGATCGCTAAGAAGTTCTTTGAAACAGTTGGGTTGAAGGTTCTTCTGCTATCAGCTACTCCGTATAAGCTGTATTCGACGATGGAAGAAATCGAAGAGGCTGATGCTCCGGATGAGTATTATAAGGAGTTCTTTCAGGTTATAGAGTTCCTGCTGAATGACAAAGAGAAAATGAACCATTTCTCCGAAGTGTGGTCAGATTATTCTGTTGCGCTTAGAGAAGTCATTCAGGGTGATGCTGCTGTTTTGCATCTGAAGAAAAAAGCAGAGGATGAGATGTATGGCTTAATGTGCCGGACTGAGCGTATCTCTGTAATGGATACAGGTGACTTTATTGACGACAGTAGCGTAAAGAAGGCACTAAGCATTACAGAAGGCGACATCCATACATATCTTGATATGGGAAGAATGTTAAGTGACATTGGTGAAGAACGGTCACTGCTTGTAGATTATGCGAAGAGTACACCGTATCTGATGTCTTACATGAACCATTACAAGGTAAAGGAACGTGTTGAGCGGATTATAAAGCGGAATCCGGAAGAAGTTTCAAAGACAAGGGGCAAGTATCTCTGGATCAACCGAAATTGGCTGGAAAACTACGGGGAACTGCCTTCAAATAACGCAAGATTAGAAGAACTGAAAAGACAGATTTTTTATAATCGGTCTGAATTGTATATGTGGGTTCCGCCTTCAAGACCATATTACAATCTGGAAGGGGTCTATAAAGACAGTAAGGGCTTTTCCAAGATCCTTGTCTTTTCGTCATGGGAGATGGTTCCTAAGATGATAGGAAGCATGATTTCCTATGAGGAAGAGCGAAGGACAGTTGGCGTTCTGTCTAATGATGAGAACCTGAAATCTGAGAACAATAAGTATTTTACGGAAGCAAAGTTACGTTACCCTCCGGCAAGATTACGTTTTAATGTCTCCAAGGGTGAGCCGCGTGGAATGTATATGTTCTGCCTGCTTTATCCGTCAGAGACTCTTGCTGAAGTATATAAACCGATAGACTATCTCAATGCCGGTTATTCATTAAGTGAGATCAGAGAAGACCTGAAGATTAAGATTGAAAAACTCCTTAAGCCTGTTATTGAGAAGTATGAACACAATTCTGTTCGTGATGACAAGAGATGGTATTACATGGCTCCGGCGCTTCTTGACGGCCCGGAGTATGTCAGCCGCTGGATTAATGATATCCTGAATGCTGATCCGGATGCGGATGATACCACAGAGGAAACAACAGGTACAAGCGGACTTGAAACACATCTCAGAAGAATGAATTCACTTATGAATTCTGCTGCAATGGAAATGGGGCGCGTTCCAAGTGATCTTTCAAGTGTCCTGGCTGATATGGCTATTGGTTCTTTCGCTGTTTGTGCATTCCGCGCGAATGGTGGGGATCTGCGAAGATCGTCTGAACTGGCAAAAGTGTTCGTGAACCGCTTTAATGCGACCGAGGCAACTGCAGCTATAATACTTGCTTACGGAGATGACGAAGACTCCGAGGGCGATGGACATTGGAGAAATGTCCTGAGGTATTGTTGTGATGGCGGCTTTGGGGCAATGCTGGATGAGTATGTGCATATGGTATCAGAGGGTGCCGGTTTTGGGCTGTCAGAAGACAAGAACCATCAGGTTCATGAGCTAATGATAGATGCTCTTAAGATCCATTCAGCAAGCTACTCTGTTGACACCTATCCTGCATTTAAGAAGCGAATACAGGGAGAAAAGTATCAGAGAACATTCATGCGGTCACACTATGCCGTTGGCTTTACTAAGAGTGAAGGGAGCGAATCCAAGAACGTTGATCGTAAGGATAGCATCCGTAATGCATTTAATAGTCCGATGAGACCTTTTGTTTTGGCTACGACATCAATAGGTCAGGAAGGTCTGGACTTCCATCATTATTGCAGAAAGATCATGCACTGGAACCTTCCCAGCAATCCGATTGATCTTGAACAGAGAGAAGGTCGTATAAATCGATATAAGTGTCTTGCAATAAGACAAGATATTGCCGGACGGTTTGCGGACAGAAGCTTTAATAGTGATGTATGGCAGGAATTATTCTCAATGGCAGCGGATGAGATCCGTTCTGCAGATCAATCAGAACTGGTTCCGTATTGGTGCCTTGGGAAAAATCAGACTGTCAAGATCGAGAGAATAATCCCGATGTATCCTGTTAGCAAGGATGAGGTCAATTATCAGAGGTTGATAAAAGTTCTGTCTCTGTACCGATTGACAATGGGGCAGGCAAGACAGGAAGAACTTGTAGACTACATCCTTGAAAGCGGCATTAAGGACAGGGATTACATAAAGAATCTCTTCATCAATCTGAGCCCGTATGTCAGAATGGACGAAGCTTGGAAAGAAAAGATGGCTGAACGTAAACCGGTTGTCGAAGTCAAGAAAAAATCTGAAAGGCAGATGCGGATAGAAGCTCTTCAAAATGAACTGCAGGCTTGTGAAGAACAACTGTCAGCTCTTAAGGCTG
>JAGASC010000012.1 GCA_017621905.1 Roseburia sp. | reverse complement strand
ATACTGACGTTCTCATATCCATCATTCATTTCCAATATATCAAGAAAATCTTTACTCTCCATTTTTGTTACTATGATAAGTGGAGCATATTGACTTTCTTCCGCTATTTTGTTTCCATAAATCGGATATATTGATTTAAAGAAAATTTCTTTCTCTCTATAATTTATCCCTATGTTGGCTTCCCAGTATGTATCGTTATCCTTTTCCACTTCTTTTTTTCCATTATTTGCAGAGTATTGTAATTTTAAATCCGGGAAATAAATCACTACATCCTCAAGGGATGAATCGGTTAATAATATTGCATTCAACTGTTCCCTCAACATATAATACGCACTATATTTTTCCTGTTCTGTCATCTTCAGCAATCTATTAGACATATTCTGCGTATTCCTGCTTGTAAGAACTCCATACTGCTGCCGCTGTAATTTATTCATCAGAGTCTCCAATTTTCCTATTACAAAATTTTCCTGATAAATGATAGACTGGCATAGTTCCTTCCGAATCGCATTGGCTCCCCAATAATATATTCCAAATCCAACAACATAAATCGGAATCATAATAGCACTGAATATAAAAAACGTTTTTCGAAAAACAGTGCTGGCTCCCCAATTTCTTTTCAATCCAACTCCCATCTCCTATCTCTTTAACTTGTTACGTGTTGCGAAAAAGGGTATACTCCCCGACAGATATAAATTATATATCAATGTCTGCCGAAAAGAAACCCTTTCCTCACATTTCCAAGCAATTATGCCATATTATGCCATATTATATTTTTTCAGCATTGCTTTCTCGAACTCAAGCAGGTATTTCGCCTCCGCATCAATTGCTTCCTCACAAGGATTCTCAATTAAATCACGATAAACATGGATATCACGTCCTACCTCACCACCCTGCATTACAAAAGGCTCAGAAACAATACGCCCTGTATAACCGATTTCGGAAAGCGCACCAAATACTTCATCCCAGTTGATGTGACCTCTGCCCGGCGCACGGCGGTTGTTGTCTCCGGTATGGAAACTCTTGAGACGATCCGCACCGACCAGACGAATTGCATCGCCGATACTGTCTTCTTCAATGTTCATATGATATGTATCCAGCAGCACACCGATATTTTTACTATCAATTTCCTCAATGTAAGCCAGTGCTTCTTTCGCAGTGTTAATTAAGCAAGTCTCAAAGCGATTCACCGCTTCCACACAATAAGTTACGCCGCAATCCTCTGCCACCTTGATAATCTCACGCATGCTCTTTACGCTCTGATCCCAATAAGGTTTTTTCGTATCTTGCATATCGTCCGGTGTACCCCAGCCTGCATAGCTGACGCCGGACAATAATGTTCCTCCACCAACTTCCATCTTACGGATGATATTCTGCAGATACTTTACTCCACCTGTACGAACCGTCTCATCAAGAGAAGAAACGTCATAGCGGCGATCCAGACCAAGGCTGTAGGTCAGCTCAATGCCTACATCATCTGCTGTTTTTCTCAATTCACGAATGTGATCGTCACTCATTTCCAATAGAGGCTGTGCCTGAAATTCAAGAATATCAAAACCGATATCTGCCGCTTTTTTTATATACTTCTTGTGGTCGGCTGCCCAGCCTTTTTCCCAAAAGTTCATAAATATACCTAATTTGTTCATACGCTTTTTCTCCTTCCAAACTTTTTTATTCTCCAATCATTTTTAAACGAATCACGTTCCAGGACAATGGCTGTAATACTGCTTTGCACAATCCATCTTCAATCCGTGCATTTCCGTTATGGCTCGGCACGACCCGGTTTGGACATGATGCATTGTTCACCGCATATCTATCTTCATCGCACATTACAATATGCTCAACCACCGTACATGTTCCAAAGCTGTTCAGTACACATTCCAGAGCCATTTCTTCCTCGCCGCGATTTACGGCAAATACAGTAATTTCATCACTATTTTCTGTAACTACGGCGTCCAGATAAGGTACATCGGTGAAGTCCTTGGAATCATATTTTGCAGACTCTACTTTTGTGACCAACGCATTGCCTCGTCCATATTTGGATGCATGCATAAACGGATAGAAAATAGTCTGTCTCCAGGATATCCCGCCTGTCTCCGTCATGATTGCACCAATCACATTGATTAACTGCGCAAGACATGCCATTTTCACACGGTCTGCATGTTTCAACAGTGTAATCAGCATGGAACCAACAACAAGGGCATCTTCCATTGTATAAATATCTTCCAGCTGCTTTGGTGCAATTCCCCAGGGTTCGATCTGTTCTCCATCTGTGTGATACCAGACATTCCATTCATCAAAAGAAAGATTGATTTTCTTTTTTGTTTTCTTCTTGGCTCCAATGGCATCACACATGGCAACTACACCGGAGATAAAATTATCCATATCCATGGTCTGTGCCAGGAAATTTGCAGTGTCCTTTTCGTGATTTTTATAGTATCGATGGAGTGAAATATAATCCACCTGCT
>JAGASC010000202.1 GCA_017621905.1 Roseburia sp. | reverse complement strand
TTTACGGAAAGGATACTATATGGTAGAAAGAAGCGTGCTCCAGCGGGGCGCACTACAACCAGTGCCAGAAGAAAACTCTTCCGGTATTGGAAGACTGGACGAACTTATCTCTTCCGGTGCGAAACATCTGGAAGATACTTTATCTTCCGGTATGCAACAACAATATCCCATGCCTTCCGACGCACAGCAGCAGGAGGATGGCGCACTCAAAACCAGTATGCATTTTTTTGCGGACGAACTTCTCCCCTACTTACATATTCCCGGGAAAGTCGTATCCTTCGCACCAACGGAACTGGTGCATCTGGACTTGCAGAAGCTTTATCAGGACTTTAATCTTGTTATGGAGGATGGTTCCTGGAAGCATTTCGAATTTCAGAGTACCAACGAAGGGCTTGTAGGGCTAAAGAGATTCCGCGCATATGAAGCTCTGACCAGTTATCAACACAAGGTTGAGGTAACAACTTATGTATTGTACTCCGGTACCATCAAAAGGCCTATGACTGAGTTCACGGAGGGAATCAATACATACCGCGTTCATCCGATTATTATGCAGGATGAGGACGCAGACCAGTTGATTGCGAAACTTCAGCGGAAAATTGAAGCGGGCGAACCGTTGACCAAGCAGGATATTGTACCACTGACACTTTGTCCTTTAATGGGCGGTACAATGACGCAGAAGGAGCGAATTAAAGCTACATATGAGATTATGCGCCAGGTCACTGATGTACCACCGGAAGAGATTAGAAAGATTGAGGCGGTGATTTATGCTATGGCAGACAAATTTTTAGAGTCTATGGACTTAGATGAGATTATGGAGGATATTAGTATGACAAGGTTGGGACGTAAGTTGGTAAATAAAGGGATTTATGAGGGTGAAAATGAAAATAAATTAAAAAATGCCAAAAATCTTCTCGATTTGCTGGACGAGCAGACAATCGCCGAACGAATTGGCTTACCTTTAGAGACTGTCCGGCAATTAAAAAAAGAGCAGGAAGACGCGAAACATAACGTACCTAAAGAATAAATATTATGTATGTTTTGTGGTACCTTTAAAAAATATAAACTATAAAAAATTCTCAAAAATCCCCCATAGCAAAGCATTTCCATGTGTTTGCTATAAGGGGATTTTTGAATAACTCATATATATTCAGGTAATTTTTGAGGCTTTTTCGTCTTAAAAATCCAATATCTTCTTGTCTCCGTACATCGCCTTCCAGTCTTTCTCGAAGCCTGCCACTGCAGCATCCGTCATCGGATGTGCGATCACTGATTTAAACAAATCGGATGCTATCGTAACTGTATGGCAGCCTGCCAGTGCACACTTATGTATCTGCTCGCAGTTCTTAAAGCTTGCCGCCAGCACCTGGCAGTCCAGGCCGTACAGTTCGAATTCCTGCACGATATCCTCCACCACTCTGACACCATCGCCGATGATGTTATCCAGTCTGTTCACGTAAGGCGCAACGAAAGATGCGCCTGCTTTTGCTGCGATCAGCGCCTGTGCCGGTGTGAAAATGGCTGTCATGGTGACGCCGATTCCAAGTTCTTTTAACATCATGGTCGCTTTTAAGCCTTCTTCTCCGATTGGAATCTTAACGTAGAACTCTCCGCCCACCGTTTCTTTTATCAGCTTTGCTTCCTCCACCATTTTCTCGGCAGTGGTCTGCACGGTCTGCACGTGGAGCATTTTATCCGGGCCTATAATGTTTCTTATTTCTTTGATCAGTGTCCAGAAATCAGACTTCTCCTTCGCTACCAGAGTGGGGTTTGTTGTAACGCCGGCCAGAGGGTAAAATTCATTGCAATGTTTTATCTCGGCAAGGTTTCCTGTGTCGATTAAATATTTCATGATTTGTTGTCCTTTCCTTCTTTCAGTTATCATAAAAAGAATTTTTCGGTTACTGTTCGCAGACAGACATGATCAGGAATCATAACCTATCGTGGCTTCATCATACATCCTGTCCGAATCGTTGTCAAGAAGAAAAGAAATATATTGACAATAAAACAAAACCGATATATAATTAATTCGAAATGTAAATGATATCCCATCTTTTACATCAAAAAAATCCCTGCAAGTAGGTAAATACCTTACTTGCGGGGATTTTTTCATTATATGTTACATCTTTATAATGATTCAACACTTCGTAAGTAGCATACATTCTTTTTTGAAGCCACACATAATTTTTTTATAATAGGCTTGACAATACTTCATTTTGAATATATAATTCATTCGAAAGTTAATCGAAACCTTATTCGAAAGGAATATGAAAGCATAAGATGAAGAAAGAATCTTTTTATCGAGCCGTGGACTCGATTCGGATTGAACAGGAAGCTGTTTTGGACATGCTCAAATGTGTGGAAAGCGATGCCTTTGCCGATGCTGTCGACCTGCTGTCGAAAGCAGGTCTTGTTATGACCTGTGCAAGCGGCACTTCCGGAATCGGCGCAAAAAAGTTTGCCCATTCCCTTTGCTGCATTGATATTCGCGGTATGTTCATGCCGCCCTGCGAAGCAGTCCATGGCGGGTTGGGTGCTTTAAAAGAGGGGGATGCGCTGGTCGTTATTTCCAGAGGCGGCAAGACTGCGGAGCTGCTCCCGATTATTGACGCATGCGCAAAGCGGGGCGCAAAGCTGATTGCAATTACGGAAAATATGGATTCTCCGCTTGCAAAGGCTGCGGATGTTATTTTGCCGCTTTATATAAAAAAAGAAAGTGACAAGTATAACATGATGGCAACTTCAAGTTATATGGCCACCATAGCTCTTTGCGATGCTTTGCTGGTTGCGCTTATGGAGGAGATGGATTACCGGAAGGAACAGTTTGCTCCCATTCATCCGGGTGGTGCTGTTGGCGCACGGCTCAACCCATAAAACGATAAAAAAGCGAAAGGATGACATTATGCTTAAAAATTTTGGTATTAAACCGCCATTTTTTGAAATTGGGCCTAAGGCATACTTGTATGGAGAAGAAATGTTAAAGCTGGCCAAAGTAATTGACAAGGTTGCTTTAAAATACGATGTGGATATTATTGTAACTCCCCAGTATACCGACATCGGCCTGCTGGCAAATAATACGGAGCGTATTCTGGTTTTTGCCCAGCATATGGATTATCTTCCTGTGGGAAGGGGCCTGGGTTCTGTGCTGCCGGAGGCGGTAAAGGCTGCAGGGGCTGTAGGGGTTATGCTAAACCACGCGGAAAAAAAGCTTACTTTGGATGAAATTGAAAAGACCATCGCCCGTGCCGATGAGGTGGGGCTTGCAACGATTGTCTGTGCTGATACGGTAGAGGAGCTTACCGCGATTGCGAAGCTTTCCCCGAATCTTCTTGTGGCGGAGCCGACGGAGTTGATCGGAACGGGTAAAACGAGTGATTCCAACTATGTGACGGAAACAATTGAAAAGGTTCGCGCTATTAATCCTGACATTATGGTGCTTCAGGCCGCTGGAATTTCCAATGGGCAGGATGTTTACAACACAATAAAGCTTGGTGCTTTGGCTACGGGCAGCACAAGCGGTATCTTAAAGGCAGAGGATCCTTATGCTATGGTGGAGGAAATGATTTACTCTCTTCGCAAGGCATGGGATGAGCTACATAAATAAAACACAATAAATTTAGAAGGAAAATCCAACTCTGCATGCAGAGTTTTGCTCCTGTGACTGCGTGTCGCAGTATGAAGCCACATTTCCTTCGAAAAAAATCAAAAAATTTAGGAGGATTTAAAAAATGGAGTTTAAAGTTTTTCAAAAGGAATTGGAGTTACAGTCAAGAGGATGGATCCCTACATTCCATGATGTTTCAAAAGAGGTTATCGAAATCGTACAGGCTTCCGGTATCAAAAATGGTACGGTGACCCTCGCTTCCCATCACACCACCTGTTCCGTTATGATTCAGGAGTGTTCCCACGATATTGATTCTTTTGATCTCGAATATTTGCAGCATGATCTGCTTGATATCATGCGGAAGATGATTCCGGATTTTGCGGAGGAGAAACAGTACCGTCATCCGGGACCGATTCACTCCAAGTTCGGCAGACATGTGGATGAACCGGGGGATTATTCCAGTATGAATACGGACGGACATTTGAGGAGCGTGTTTTTTGGACGCAGCGAGTCTATGACCATCAAGGACGGTGTGCTTGACGGCGGTGAATTTGCTCATATTTATTTTGTGGACTGGGATCATGTGCGTGCACGCCGCAGACAGCTGAATGTTACGGTTATGGGTACAACTGAGGATGTTGGAGATCGTAAGTGGAATAATGGGGAAGTGATTAATACGCTTCGCAAATATACAGACGAAGAGAAAGCTTATGACGTTCACTATACGCTGTAGCAGCAGAGATAAAAGTTAGAAAAGAATGGGAACAAATGAACCTTTGCGTTTACTTGTTCCCATTCTTTCGGCAAGCGCCCTGACCTTTACAAGTCAGGGCGAAATTTTTTGTTCGGCTTGGCATCTGCCATTTCGGGTTATTCTCAATAAAATTGGACTTTCAGATATCTTCTTTCCGGAAGCTGTTGACACTTGCACTTTTATAGTTTGATAAATGTGTACAACTACAAACACATTTCGCATTTCTCTTTTATATTATATGTCTCAAAATATGCCTCCTCCAATGGAATCCATTTCAAGATAAAATTCTCCATCCCCCGGCTTCCGTTTCTCGCAAGTATTCTTTCCCGCTGAATTGGCTTCTCAACATCCAGAAATACATGTAAATCATAATATTCCCACAACTGCGGATGACAGGAATACGCTCCCTCTATGATTGTAACAGGATTTTCGGCAATCCGGACAGGCTCCTTCAAGGAACCGGTATGACAATCATAAGGGCGGTAAGAAAAATCTATATGAGATTGCAGCGGCTCCATCACCTCTTTAATGAAACGCTCATAATCAACATTGCCGCCCGGAGTGGCTAATCTCTCTTTTGTCCGCTGCTCCGGTCTTAAAAAGAAATCATCCATATGTATCAATTCGCAGGAAAGCGTTTCTTTTAAATAGGACGCCAGCGTTGTTTTCCCGGATGCACATCTTCCCTCCAGTGCAATCAGAATATGATCTTTTTCCTGTAATAGCTGCTGTGCCGCCTCCAGGATCCGTTTCCCGGCAGCATTTAAATCATTATTTTCCAACATGTGACCTCACTTCTTTTCCATTCTCCTTAAAAAACGGCACCAATCCGGTTTTATTTAAAGCCAGCATAATTGCCGGAATCGCAATCAATTGCAATATGATGCCCGGAATCGCATTGAAAAAAGCCCCTGCCAAAAATATCTGTAGCGTAAACTTACCCTCTCCTATCCCCAGAAGAGCCATCTGTGCAATGCCCCAGACTACGCGTCCGCTCACCATTGCGATGATCATAGAACGATATAGCGCCCTCATACATTTCCAGCGCGAATTTCCATATAAGAAACCACTTACGAATCCATAGGTCATCAGCTCAAAGGCCATGCTGATTGCGGTTGGAAAGAATACGGGCATTCCAAACATTGCAGATCGAAGCAATGGAGTCAGAAAGCCAACTGCTGCCCCGTATCTCCATCCACAAATAAATCCGCAAAGCAGGATCGGGATATGCATAGGCAGCAACATCTTTCCGATTTGCGGTATCTGTCCGGTAAAAAATGGAAGTACCTGTCCAAGGGCCATAAACAGCGCCGCCAATACGAGCCTTTTTATTTTTTCATTTTTCATGATTCAAACCTTTCTTTTTGGGTAAACAATGCGACTACTCTTTAGCTTAATACTATGGCTCCGAAAAAGCAATCTATATTTTAGGCCGATTAACTTTTTCTGTTTTAAGCAAGCAAAATTATGTTTTCCATCGCACAAGTTTTTTGAATCCATAAGAAATCCCCGGCTCTGCCGAACCGGGGGCTCTATTATAAATTGGAAAAAATCAGACTTCCCGCACCGATAAACTTCCCGGATTTTCTGTCGTAGAGCAAAATATCTTTGCCCTTGACATCGATCCTCGTTTTTTCGCCGATGCGGTATGTAACCCCGCCAAACACCACGCTGGTGAGCAGGTACTGTCCCACACGAAGCTTCATGGTAGACTCCATGCCGGTGGGCATTGCACCGTAAACGTCTGCTTCCAATCCGTTTTCGCTGTCCATCTTGATAAACTCCGGGCGGATTCCGATGACAAAATCTTCATCCGATATTTCCGGCTCCTCGCGGATTCCGTAGTCATCCTCGTTTACTCTGGCAATGTGATAACGGAATACCTCATCTTTGTTGCCCTTTTCCACTGCTTTTTTGTCCCGCATTACTTCCTGGCGATGCAGCAGTTCAGCTTCACTTTGCCGGTTGCGTTCCTTCATCCATTCTTTCATATCAATCTTTTTCTCCGGATAGAAGACTGCCTTTGCGCCGTCTAACATGGACAGTTCCAATGCTCCATCCTCCCGCTGAGTTCCCTTGGCTTCCACAAAATTGATGGACGGATTTCCCACGAAGTCAGCCACAAACAGATTGTCGGGGCGGTTGTACACGGTAAGGGGTGCGTCATACTGCTGCAGCACTCCGTTGTTGATGAGACAGATTTTCGTTGCCAGCGTCATGGCTTCCATCTGGTCATGGGTCACGTAGACGAAGGTACTCCCCGTCTCCACGTGCAGTCGCTGCAATTCGTAACGCATTTCCAGACGGAGCTTTGCGTCCAGATTGGAAAGGGGCTCATCCATGAACAGTACCTGCGGTTCCGGCGCCAGGGTTCGGGCGATTGCCACTCTCTGCTGCTGTCCGCCGGAAAGCTCTGCCGGGTAACGGTCCATGAACATTCCAATTTTTACGATACGGGCCACACGCCTTACCGCCAGGTCCACTTCCTCCTTGTGAAGCTTTCTGTTTTCCATCTCCACCTTTCCTTTTCGGGTTACCGCAAAGTCCTCACCCAGTTCTTTGCCCTTTTGCCGATAAGATGCCCGGATGCTTTCCAGTTTCTGCTCCAGTTCATTGATTCTCTGCATGGCTTCCATATGGGGATCCGCCAGCTCGTGCAGCCGGTAGTCCAGAAGTGTCCTGGCTGTATAGATGGAAATGTTGAAACTGTCGATGAATTTCAAGTAAACCTTATCTGCTTCCAGCTTTCCCTTCTTGTCCACACATTCATTTGTCATTTCCACCATTTTTCTTTCATTTTTCAGGGCACGGATCAAATCCGCTGTTGTCCTGGCCTCGAAGTCATACCGGGGCATTTCTTCCTTAATATTACTCAAACCAAAAGATATATTTTGATACACGGTCATGTTGGGCCACAGGGCATAGTTCTGAAACAGGAAACCTACTTTTCGTTTGTTGGCCGGAACGTTGATGCCGGCTTCGCTGTCGAACACCACCCGGTCACCGATTTGAATCCGGCCGCTGGTGGGTGTTTCCAGCCCTGCAATCATTCTGAGTGTGGTGGTCTTACCACAGCCGGAAGGCCCCAGCAGGGTGATGAATGAGTTGTCTTCAATGTCCAGGTTCAGGTGGTCCACCGCGTAAAATTTTCCCCATCTTTTTGTTACATTCATTAATTTAATTTCTGGCATATTCTCCACTTATCCTTTCTGTAACTGTTTTTGTGCTTTAACAATTACTCCTCTTTTTAACTTTCGTAACTGTTCAGTACCTTCACAGTTACGACCGCAAGCCCATGAAAATCGCTTCGCGATGGGGGCTTGCTCTCGTATGTTCTACGTTTTCATACGGACTATGCAGCAAGTGCATAGTCCTGTTCTGAACAG
>JAGASC010000201.1 GCA_017621905.1 Roseburia sp. | reverse complement strand
TCCCGCTCCGACTCTTCCTGGAACCTGCTTCCATTTCTCCGGCTCCTTTCTTTCCGCTCCGGCTGTCCCTGGAACCCGCTTCCATTTCTCCGGCCATTTTCTTCAGCCCCCGGCTCTCCTTAGAACGCACCGTATTTTCATTCATATGTAAAATCTCCGCGATTTCCCGGGTTTTATATCCGCAAAATAAATGCATGCCGATAATCAGACGTTCCTCATCCGCCAGTTCAAAAAACAGCTTTCGCGTAATCGCAGCTTCCTCCGGCCCCTCCCGATAGCCGGCCTGCCCCGCCGCCTCGTCTAACTCTTCCGGTCTCCGACAGTATTCCCGTAGCTTATCCTTACATTTGTTCGTAAGGATCCGGAAAATCCAGCTGTGAAATGCCTCCTCCGTGCGGAGCTTTCCGATAGACGCGAAGGCATCCACCACCGCTTCGCTGACCACGTCCTCTGCGTCCGCGGTATGCCGAAGGGTATAAAGCGCAAAACGATACATATTTTCATAAATTTCTCCGTAGAGCTGGGCAAAGGCCTCCGTGTCTCCCTGCTTCGCTCTCTTTACCTGCTGCAAGTAATTATCCATAACACTCCCCATTTCTGCGCATTTTCATGGTTGCCGTTACGATTCACAACTGTTGTTCCCTTGAACAGTAATACGCTCTGTGATGACGTACGCCCCGTAGGACAATGACTTTGCGTCGCAAACGGCTGCTTCCCTTGATGGATTTTTCAAAACGTGTATGGCTCACAGACGGATATCACTGCGAACTACAACGGTTTTGGGAAGCGTGTTCATATATATAGTCTAAGAAAATTTCATTTTTGTTGCAAGATGCTTCGATTTTTCCGCACTGTTTTCTTGCACCGGTTCTCCAAAGACCAGGCTTCCCAACATCCAATCTTTCAACTTCTCATTTCGTAACTTCACCTATCTACCACAAAACGAATGCGCGCACTATCCTTTATTTTTTCTACTATATCAGACGCAAAAAATGTTTCTTCGTTTCAGGAAGTTGTAGGCCATTAAATCAATATACAATAGAAAGCACGCTTTGAGAGCTTTCTATTGTCCTAAATAAAAATCTGCCACAAATTATCACTTCGCAACATCCGTGATTTTGTGACAGACTTTCAACCCCACCCACTTCTTTATTTTTCTTTGCATACTTCGCCCCGATGATAATTCCAGCTCCCCGGAATATCTATAGCATAGCTCCTGCACATCCCGCGGCAAAAACACTGACTCCGATAATCAATGACAATCCCACAGCTCCCATTAAAAACATCATCGCAACCTGTACTTTCTTTTTCACTTTGCCGCCTCCCATTTTTTGCATTTCCGAATTTCTATCAGCTACTTTATACTACTCTTTCCGATACATCGACTTCTTCCAGAAGCCCTCTATTATATTAGACGTAAATCCGAGGCATTTCGTTGCAGGTCCTGATACACAATTCTATTATTCTCCGTAAAAACTATTATCACTTTTCTCTGCCCACTTAAGATACATTTCTTTATAATTATCTTTGATGAACTCCCTTATGATTCTTACCTCTCGATCAGATAATATCCCCGTTTCTTCTACTACCGTTTCTCCGTTACTTTTCACAAAAAATTTTGCAGAGCCTGACTCTGTAAGTTTTCTATCACTCGCATGAACATGCATAGCCTCGATTACACAATGTGAGGTATAATAGAGATAATAACCACATACTTTAAATTCGTAATACTTGGGCATGCTCTAATCCTCCATATATTTCTTATTCCGCTTAAAGTACTCTGAAACAATATCTAACTCTATATCGTCCATACTTGTTTCTATGACTTCACCGGAATCTGTCATGATTGCCGCCCTATCCGGTCTATTGAGATTCAAAACCCTTATATTTCTCCCATCTTTTGTAAATGCATATCCATTAATGATTAATTCCGCTGCATCTGCGACTTCAAGTACATTACACATAACTTATCCTCACTTTCTCAATAGGGTTCAAAAATTCATCTACGTCAAAATACAAATTCTCTAATATAGGTACCAAATCAATATACTCTTCCTCTTCCTCATGGTTTTCGTATTTCGCCATAACAACAATATATCCATGATCCCACTCAACAATCTTCGTGTATTTCTCAAGTCGTGGAGAAGTCTTAAAGCGTATTATATGACCATTAAATGCAAATGATGTAAATTGCTTATCGTTCGATAATATTGCTTCACCCATAATTTCCCTCCTAATAATGTATACAAAATCTATACTCCGGGCACTTATGCACACTCCGCTTTAATCCGATGCGCATAATCTTTATCAAAATTATACCACATCACATACCATATGCCAATGAGCACCTTCATCTTCTGCCATCTTCCAGACTCCCTCTGTTTTCTCTACGTTTTCTTACGGTCTGCATTGCGAGTAAACTCGCAATGCAAGTGCGCGGACCTGCGTGAACAGTAACCTCCCCCTTTCCTTTTATCAAGCATCAAAAAATAAAAGCCTGAATATTTCTATTCAAGCTTTCACTTCTATTTCAGCAATTCTATCCCTTTATTTCAAAATCCCCGTTCATTTTCCATATTTCAAAACAAGCTTGTTTACCACTTCGTCACCAACCTGACTGGTAGTAGCGTTTCCTCCCAGATCACTGGTCAATACTTTCTTTTCTACCAGCATCTCTTCGATAATGTCAATCAGGCGATCTGCCCACTCCTTATGTCCAAAAAATTCCAGCATCTGGCTGGCAGACCATACGGTGGCCATTGGATTCGCTTTTCCCTGACCTGCAATGTCCGGTGCTGAGCCATGGATAATGTGTGAAATCAAATTGGAAACTGCCATCCAATTCGGCAACCTTTTTTAATACCTTTACCCCTTCACTTAGCACTTCCGGACCGATTCCGTCGCCGGCAATGACTGCTACTTTATGTGTATCCATTTCTTTTTTCTTCCTGTTATTATTCTGAGGGTAGCCTGTATCAATCAGAATAATTCCCTCCCTATAGGAAGCCTCCATTTGCTGAAACTCATTATATAACATCCATGAACAGAAGACAATTAGCCAAAAACATTCTAAAACAAATTCGCAATTTTTTTATACGTTTACACATATAAAAAATGGTAAACAAAACTGTTACACGTGGTAATCACTCCATGGTAAATCATAAGCATCCCTCCTCTGTCCCGATGGGAATCGGGCGCTCCTCCCATGGTATCAATAACTTACTTCCCATATGCCTCATCAATCTGTTTCTGCGCTTCGTCGGCAATTTTCTGCCATCCTGCATCCTTTAATTCGGAAATAATCTTCGGAACCAGCTCCTCCGGATCTGCAGTACCGGTCCACAACTCTGACTTATACTTCGCATACACAGCGTTGCAGTTCGCGATTTCCGTCTCAAGCCCCTTCGGATCTACAGAAAATCCAATCAGTACAGATTCCTTCGCATTCTCGTTCAGCTCCTTTACCTCGTCCCATGCACCTGCCTCAGAGCCTACCAGCCCGGTTACGTTAAAGAAAGTTCCCTGGGTATAACCAGCCATGGTCCAGTCCTGATTCAGCTTATTCACCAAGCCGTCCTGATATTCAAAGTTTTCCCCTTCCACGCCATAATAGAACCAGTCGCGAACCTTAGAATCCGTGTTTACCAACTGAAGGAGCTGTAACGCTTTTTCCGGATTCTCGCAGCCGGAGGAAATGCCATTCAGAGAGCCCTGCACGGTAGCATTGCTTAAAACTGTATCCGCATACTTTACAGCCACGCAGTTGTCAATGCCCCAGCTTGGTCCCCATGTACTGGAAGCTGCTCCGCTCCAACCCTGAGCCGTGCCAAAAATCCGATACGTGCTGTCACCGTCATTGGTTGACGCATTCCCATTGATAATGCCCTCCATATACATCTGACGAATCAGCTTCAAATTCTCCATAATGCCCTCATCCTCCAGAGGGTCTACCACAGTCCGTGTGGCATCATCAAATCTTACGCCGAGAAGCGGAATCCCGATTCCCATCCCGTCATAGTAGGAAAGCAAAAAGTCTGCACCCTGGGAAGCCATACGGAAAGGCGCAGTACCCTCGCCCTCCTTGATTGCCTTAAGGGCCGGATAAAGGCTCTCTAAATCCGTAACTTCATTGACATTAATGTTATACTTGTCTGCAACATCCTGATCCCATATAAAATAAATAGTACTGGAACTATCCTTGTATGTAGGCACCCCATAAATCCTGCCCTCCACAGAAACAGCATCCCAAAACTTCTCCGGCATCATTCCATAAAGCTCCGGTGCTGCACTCGTCACCATGTCTGTAAGATCCATAAGTATTCCTGTATTTACTTCCGAAAAATAGCGGGTAGAATCGGTAAACAGGATGTCAAACATTTCGCCGGAGGTCTCGATCACACTTCTTCTGCTGTCCCAATCTCCCCAGCCAACGATCTCCATTTCCACATTCACGCCAATTTTTTCCTCCAAATACGGATTCACCTGTTCCAGCCAGGCATCATAATTTGTCGGCATCCCGGAACCTACCTGAATCCACTTTAAGCTCACCACCTCTTCACTCTCCTGGCTGTCCTCTGGTGTATTACTGTTGCTCTCTTCCTGTTTTATCTCCTGCGTATCACTCTTGCTTTCTGTCTTAACCTCTGTCGTTGCTTTGCTCCCACAGCCGGCCAAAGTGCCAAGGCCAAGCCCACAGGTAAGCGCAAGTGCCATCCATTTCTTTTTCATCGCTCTCTTCTCCTTTTCTTTTCCCCCTTAAGGGTATATGTTGTCAGTCATCTTAAAGCATCTAACCCTTGACTGCTCCAACCGTAAGTCCCGAAATAAAATATCTTTGAAAAAAAGGATAGGTACAGGCAATAGGCACAATAATGAGAATTGCCATGGCCATCCTTGCTCCCTCCTTCGGCATATGATTGATATATTCCTGCATCGTCACACCCAGACTGGGATTGTTGGCCATCACCTCCATGTTGCGCTGGATATGGTCCAACAGCGATTGCAGCGAATACAGATTTGAATTGTTAATATACAGGGAGGACTGATACCAGTCATTCCAATAGCCAAAAGCCAGAAACAATGCAATCGTCGCCAGCAGCGGTTTTGATAAGGGCAGAGCTATGCGCCCAAAAATCGTAAACTGCTTGGCCCCGTCAATCTGCGCGGACTCGATGACCGAATCCGGTATATTGGTCCGAAAATAAGTCCGGCAGATCACCACATTGAAGGAAGACACGCACAAGGGCAGAATCAATGCCCAAATGCTGTCTTTCAAATATAAAAGCTGTGTATTGACCACATAGGTCGCAATCAGCCCACCATTGAAAATCATGGGAATAAATACAACCATGGTCAAAAACCCGTTCAGCCTATGTTCCTTTCTGGACAGCACATACCCCATGGTACTGGTCAGCGTCACACCAAGAACAGTTCCTGCCACCGTTACCAGAATCGATATCTGCAGCGCCCTTACAATCTGCTGCCCCTCCTGAAAAAGGAAAAGATAGGATTCCAGCGAAAACTCCCCCGGCCAAAAACGATATCCGTTCATAGTGATGGACTGCTCCGCTGAAACAGATATCATAAATATAAGAACCACAGGCACCACGCAAATCAGCGCCAGCACTGCAAACAAAATATTAAAACAAACATTTGTTGACGGTTTGATCTGATTCAGTCTCGAAACCGAATCTTCCGCCTCTCTCTTCCCTGCCATCCCCTGCCTCCTATATCAGTGCACTGTCTCTGTCAAACTTTTTCACAATCCAGTTTGCCAGCAAAATTGTGATGCAGCATGCCACTGACTGAAAGAATGCCGCCGCCGAAGTCATTCCCATGGGCGTATTCGACTTCAAAGCATTGTATACATAGGTATCGATGGTCGCTGTCGTATTGAAAATAGAGCCCTTTGCCCCTCCGGAAATCTGATAAAATAATCCAAAATCCGAATAGAATATCTTTCCCACATTCAAAATAAACATCATGACAATCACATTCTTCAGGCAGGGCAGTGTAATATAGCGCACCTGCTGCCGCTTATTGGCACCATCCATGACCGCCGCCTCATACAACGTTGTATCAATGCCGCTGATGTTTGACAAATAAAGCACCATGCTATACCCGGTACTTTTCCATATGTACATAAAAACCAAAATAAAGGGCCACACCTCAGAAGTCGTATACCACTGGACCGCCGTTTGGCCGGATTTCCGGATTATTCCATTGATCATTCCGTGGTCCATATCCAAAAATGCATCGGTAAAATATGCAGCTACCACCCAGGACATAAAATACGGAAAAAACATCAGTGTCTGGTAAACCTTGGCCGCCCGCTTATTGCGCATGAGACTGATCAGAATCGCCAATCCCACCGCCAAAAACATTCCCAGCAGAATAAACACGAGATTGTACAAAATCGTATTCCGCAAAACCACAAACAAATCATTGGACTTTATGAGGAACTCAAAATTCTTCAGCCCGGCCCATTCGCTGTGGATGATATTGTATAAAAAGCTCTTTCCACCCGTCACCTTATAATTTTTAAACGCGATGATAAGCCCAAACATGGGCAGAAAGCAAAACAGTACATACCATACGGTAGTTGGAAGGGCCAGTAGGGTTAATTCTGTGTCATTCTTAGTCCAACGGCCTTTTTTCCATTTCTTTTTCCCTTTCATCTGCTCTCCCCCGCTTTCTTTTTTTCCTGACATTGGCATGCGTTTGAAGCCTTGCCAACTTTTTGTAACGGTTCGGTGCCTTCACAGTCTCGACCGCTTGCCCATTTTTATATATTTTATATGAACTTTTTTGCAAATTTTGTTCGTTTTTGTCTCTTAGTTTGGTTCTGAAAAAATATCAGTTTCCAAAAAAATATCTTACCTCTTTTACAACAGCTCTGAAAGGTAAAAATAATTCGCACTAAATGTAATTGATACAAGCCATTTTCCCTGCGATAAGGTAAAATAAAAGAAAAACTTTATCGCAGAGGGATACAAATGAGTAGAGAACAGGAACGAATTAAGAAAAAACTG
>JAGASC010000200.1 GCA_017621905.1 Roseburia sp. | reverse complement strand
TGACCGGCGATTCCATCGGATATATTCAGGCCAGACTGATCGAGGTTGCAGAGGAATTCGCGCGGCAATATAATATCATATGTGTATTAAAGGATGAGCACACGGTGGTCAGCATTCCCTATGGACAGACTTTTTTAAACCTGTCCGGCAATTCCGGTATGGCAACGGCGGGAAGCGGCGATGTACTGAGTGGTGTGATCGGCTCATTGATGGCTCAGGGGCTTAGCGCAGAGAAAGCGGCACCTTTGGGTGTGTATCTTCATGGGAAAGCCGGGGATGCTATGATTTCAGAGACCGGAAAGCGGGGACTTATGGCCTCTGACCTGATTGAGGGAATCAGATCTTATCTGGCGAAGTGGGAAACGAATCACTCCTAGTGTTTTTACCAAGTAAGACTTAACTTGTAACATAATTAAGCAGCAGAAAGGCATAGATTTACATTATGAATAAATATAATAGAGTTCATGCAGAAATCGATCTGGACGCAATCCTTTATAATATGGAGTCCATGCATGAAAATATTTCAAATAAAACGAAAATAATGGCAGTGATCAAGGCGGACGGCTATGGGCATGGCGCAGTGGAAATCGCCGAAATTCTGGAGCCGTTGGATTATCTGTACGGATATGCGGTAGCTACCGTGGAAGAGGGATTGATTTTAAGAAATCATGGAATCAAAAAGCCGATTCTGATTCTGGGCTATGCTTTTCCGGATCAGTATGATGATATGATTCGGGCGGGAATCCGTCCCACGGTGTTCACAAAGGAAATGGCAGAGGAGTTGTCCCAGACTGCAAAGCGTCTGGATATGGATTGTAAGATTCATTTCGCGGTGGATACCGGAATGAGCCGGATTGGCTATCAGGTGACAGAAGAGGCGGCGGATGAGATGGCACAGCTGGCAGCACTGCCGCATATTATGGTAGAGGGTATATTCACCCATTTCGCGAGAGCCGATGAAAAAGATAAGGAGCACACTTACCGTCAGATAGAACTGTTCCGGGAGATGATTTCCATGATGGAAAAACGCGGAGTTGAAATACCGATACAGCACTGCTCCAACAGTGCAGGCATCGTTGAAATACCGGAGGCTAATATGGATCTGGTTCGCGCAGGCATTACACTCTATGGTTTATGGCCCTCCGAGGAGGTGGATAAAAGCCGTATCGATATTCGTCCTGCCTTAACGCTTGTCACCCATGTGGCCTATGTGAAAGAACTTCCGGCAGGCCGGGAAATCAGCTATGGCGGTACCTATGTGACGGAAGAACCACGGATGATAGCCACAATCCCGGTAGGCTATGCAGACGGATATGCCAGAGGACTTTCCAACAAAGGCGATGTGCTCATTCATGGAAAGCGTGCACCGATTCGCGGCCGGGTATGCATGGATCAGTTCATGGTGGATGTGACTGACATTCCGGATGTAAAGTCCGGGGATGAGGTAATACTGATCGGAAGAGACGGTGACGAATGTATTACCATGGAGGAGGTCGGCGAACGCTCCGGAAGGTTTAATTATGAATTTGTATGTGATCTTGGAAAACGGATTCCGAGGGTCTTTGTTCACAGAGGAAAAGTAATCGGGAGAAAGGATCATTTTTCGGAGTAAAATGGAATACACCCGGTAAAATTGGCAATACTATCCTAAAAAGATAATGGAGTGGAAAGTATATGGTAATTAGACGTGGTGATATATTTTACGCGGATTTAAGGCCCGTCATCGGGTCAGAGCAGGGGGGAATACGGCCGGTTCTTATTATACAGAATGACGTAGGCAACAAACACAGCCCTACGGTCATCTGTGCGGCCATCACTTCCCAGATGAATAAAGCAAAGCTGCCGACACATGTGGAGTTAGACTGTAGAAAATATGATTTGCTGAAGGATTCCGTGGTGCTTTTAGAGCAGCTTCGCACCATAGACAAAAAAAGATTAAAGGACAAAGTTTGTCATCTGGACAGCCAGATTTTGGTAAAAATTGACCGAGCACTTGAAATAAGCCTGGAGCTTTATACATAACGGACCAAGGGGAACACTTGACGAAAAGCTCATAAGATGGTATGATTTCAAAAGTTTTAGACAAAAAATTTACACTGAGTTTTCTACGAAAGAAAGGACGATGATTATGGACGATGGTGTCAGTCCCAGTCAGGGACTACTGATTTTTGCACTATTAATTTTACTTGATTTTGTGATTTTTGGCTTCTGTGCGGCGTTGCGGAATCTAAATGATGCCGCAGTGGAGAAAATGGCCAGGGACGGCAGCAAAAAAGCAGCTTTGCTTCAAAAATATATGGATAAGTCAGAGCGCTATTCTCAGGTATGCCAACTCTTGGCGCTGCTTGCTCATATGCTGCACGGATTTTTACAGGTGCCGTTCTGGAAGGATTATTTTGTCGGCGAAGCAGTAAATGTATATATTTCCGCTGGATGTAATGTATTGATTTTTGCCGTATTAATGATTTTGGTGCTGGTTTTTGGCGTTTATACGCCGGAAAAGGTGGCGTCCAGAAAGCCGGATACCTGGGCTGCTATTTTGGTGCAGCCGGTACATATGTTAGAAATCCTTTTTTGGCCGGTCATCCGGCTGATGGATTTGCTGGCAAATCTGATGGCCCGCGTTTTTGGTGTGGATCCTTTGAGCGATACAGATGATGTTACCGAAGAAGAAATCATTTCCATGGTAAAAGAGGGCCATGAGCAGGGAGTACTTTTAGCCAGCGAAGCGGAAATGATTCACAATATTTTCGAGTTCGGCGACAAAGAGGCGAAGGACATTATGACGCACCGCAAACATATCGTTGCGCTGGATGGAACGATGACCTTTCGGGAAGCCATGTCATTTATCAGTGAAAACAGTTATTCCCGTTTTCCGGTCTATCTTGAGGATGTGGACAACATCATTGGATTATTACATATTAAAGACGCTCTTTCTTTCAGTTTAGAGCAGTCTGTTTTCGAAAAAGAAATTAA
This sequence comes from Roseburia sp., assembly GCA_017621905.1. Classification (GTDB taxonomy): domain Bacteria; phylum Bacillota; class Clostridia; order Lachnospirales; family Lachnospiraceae; genus Roseburia. The sequence goes on along the minus strand of JAGASC010000200.1, from coordinate 7,807 downwards.
GGATATCGACGGTCTTGTGCGGGATGTGGATTTCATTCCGGAGACCAGAAATATTAACCGCCTGTTCGCTGCCATGCAGGCAGACAAAAGCCATATGGTCATTGTGGTGGATGAATATGGACAGACCGCAGGTATTGTGGCGATGGAGGATATCTTAGAGGAAATCGTAGGAAATATCGAGGATGAACACGACGAGGAAGAGCATATGATTGAGCTTTCCTCCGACGGAACTTATATGATGAACGGTATGGCTGATTTCTCTGAAGTGTTAGAGACACTTGCCATTGAAACGGAGGAGGAAGATGAGGATGATTTTGAAACCTTAAATGGTTTTCTGATCTCCCGCATTGATAAGATTCCAAACGACAATGAAGTATATTCGATTACAGCCTATGGATATCTGTTTGAGATTCTTTCCGTGGAAAGTAAGAGAATTCAGTCAGTCCGTGTGACAAAACTGCCGGAGCAGGAGGCAAAATCCCAGACAGAATCGGGCAGAAGTGCCCGAAGCAAAGAGGAAACCTCTTGTCAGAATGAAGATGTAGTGGTATAATTTCGCAGGAGAATTTTTGGATTTAATTGTATTTTATTAACAGAAAAGAGGATAAAGAATATGTCAGGACATTCCAAGTTTGCCAACATCAAGCATAAAAAGGAAAAAAATGATGCGGCAAAAGGTAAGATTTTTACAATTATCGGAAGAGAAATTGCAGTAGCAGTAAAAGAGGGCGGCCCGGATCCGGCCAACAACTTTAAGCTTGCCCAGGTAATCGCAAAAGCCAAATCCAACAATATGCCAAACGATACCATCGAGCGAGGTATCAAAAAGGCTGCAGGAGACGGCAATGCAGTAAACTATGAATTTTGTACCTACGAGGGATACGGACCAAGCGGTACCGCTATCATCGTAAAGTGTCTGACCGATAACAAGAACCGTACCGCAGCCAATGTGAGAAATGCATTTACCAAAGGACACGGAAGCATAGGAATCCAGGGCTGTGTATCTTATATGTTTGATGAGAAGGGACAGATTATCATTGCAAAGGAAGACTGCGAGATGGATGCAGATGATTTGATGATGCTGGCTCTTGATGCAGGTGCGGAAGATTTTGCAGAGGAGGAGGACAGCTTTGAAGTGCTGACTGTTCCGGATGATTTTGAGGCCGTAAAGAAAGCCATAGATGAGGCCGGTGTTCCGACTGTGGAAGCAGAGATTACCATGATCCCGCAGAACTACGTGGAATTGACCGCGGAGGAAGATTTGACCAATATCAACCGTATCTTAGATCTTCTTGACGAGGATGACGACGTTCAGGAAGTATATCACAACTGGGATGAATAAAAAAGAATATTCGTAAGACAATAAAGGAGTGTATCTGAACGCTCCTTTTTTGTGAATTTTGTGATAGAAGACAAAAAGTTATGGAATTATAAAGAAAAATGTTATATGATAAGAAATAGCGAAAGATATTACAAAGGAGTAACTGGAAAATGGAAAATAATTATAAGATTGAGACAAGATGTGTCCAGTCAGGCTGGAAACCTCAAAATGGTGAGCCGAGAGTTCTTCCGATTTATCAGAGCACAACATTTAAATATGACGACAGCGATCAGATGGGAAGGCTGTTCGATCTGGAGGAAACGGGATATTTTTACACCAGACTGCAGAATCCGACCAATGATGCGGTGGCAGCGAAAATCACAGAACTTGAAGGCGGCGTTGCAGGTATGCTGACATCCTCCGGACAGGCTGCATATTATTATGCAGTTTTTAATCTCTGTGAGGCGGGGGACCATATTGTGGCTTCCAATACCATATACGGCGGAACCTTTAACCTGCTTGGAACCACATTAAAAAAACAGGGCATCGACTGTACATTTGTAAATCCGGACGATTCCTACGAAGAGCTGTGCAAAGCATTTCAGCCGAATACAAAAGCTGTTTTTGCTGAGACGATTGCGAATCCATCTATCGTGGTTCTGGATATCGAGAAGTTTGCAAAAGCGGCACATGACCACGGAGTACCGCTGATCGTGGACAATACCTTTGCAACTCCGATCAACTGCAGACCTTTTGAGTGGGGGGCAGATATTGTGACGCATTCCACTACCAAGTACATGGATGGTCATGCCATGGCAGTAGGTGGAGCTATCATTGATTCCGGTAATTTTGACTGGATGGCTCATGCAGATAAGTTCCCGGGTCTTACCACACCGGATGAATCCTATCATGGAATTACATATGCAGAGAAATTCGGCAAGGGTGCCTATATTACCAAGGCAACTGCCCAGCTGATGCGGGATTTGGGCTCTATTCCGTCCCCGATGAATGCATTTCTTCTGAATGTGGGTTTGGAAACACTGCACCTTCGTATGCCGAGACACTGTGAGAATGCTCAGAAGGTGGCTGAATTTTTGAGCTGTCACGAAAAAGTGGCCTGGGTCAATTATGCGGGACTTCCAGATAACAAATATCATGCATTGGCAGAAAAATATATGCCGGACGGTACCTGTGGCGTCATGGCCTTCGGGGTAAAAGGAGACCGGGCTACGGCTGTGCGCTTTATGGATCAGCTGAAGCTGATTGCCATTGTGACCCATGTAGCAGATGCAAGAACCTGTATCCTGCATCCAGCAAGTCATACACATCGTCAAATGACGGAGGAGCAGTTAAAAGAGGCAGGAGTTGCTCCGGATTTAATGCGTCTGTCCATAGGTATTGAAAATGCAGACGATATCATTGCCGATTTAGAGCAGGCATTAGCAATAATATAAATTAGTAACAGTGAAGGCTGCTGAACTGTTATATGAATTTATAGTAAAGATACAAAAGCGTTTTTAGAAAGAAGCAGGAGGGTTCAATGAAAAAAATACTTTTTGCGGCATCAGAGTGTGTTCCATTTATCAAAACCGGTGGTTTGGCAGACGTTTGCGGTGCACTTCCAAAGGAATTTGATAAGGAGGAGTGGGATGTAAGAGTAATTATGCCAAATTATAGCTGCATTCCCGAGAAATACCGCAACCAGTTTGAGTATGTGTCCCATTTTTATATGGGTACGGGCTGTTATAATGCGAATAAATATGTGGGCGTGCTGCAGTATGTGTTAGACGGCATTACTTATTATTTTATCGACAATCAGGACTATTTTAACTGTGCAGTTCCTTATGGCGAGGTTTGCCGTGATATTGAGCGGTTCAGCTTTTTTGACAAGGCGGTTCTCTCTGCTTTAAAACAGGTGAACTTCCGGCCGGATCTGATCCACTGTCATGACTGGCAGACCGGTCTGATTCCTGTATTTTTAAAAAATGAGTTTCAGGCCGATTCCTTCTACTGGGGCATAAAGACCATTATGACAATCCACAACCTGAAATTCCAGGGTGTCTGGGATATCAAGACCGTAAAGGGACTGACAGGATTTTCTTCTGATTTGTTCACTCCGGATAAACTGGAGTTCAAAAAGGATGCAAATATGTTAAAAGGCGGACTGGTCTATGCGGATTATATCACTACGGTGAGTGAGACATATGCCAACGAGATTCAGACGGATTATTATGGTGAGGGCTTGAATGGTTTGCTTTCTGCACGACATTTTGATATGCAGGGAATTGTAAACGGAATTGATTATAAAGTATATAATCCGGAGACGGACCCTAAGATTTATACCAATTATAACGCTGAGAATTTCCGCAAGAAGAAGGTTATGAATAAAGTAAAACTGCAGGAAGAGCTGGGACTTGCAGTGGACAAGAAGAAATATATGATCGGCTTGATTTCAAGACTTACGGACCAGAAGGGCCTGGATTTGATCAATTATGTCATCGACCGTATTGTGGATGATCATACCCAGCTTGTTGTAATCGGAACCGGTGAACCGCAGTATGAAAATATGTTCCGGCACTACGCGTGGAAATACGGCGACAGAGTGTCCGCGAATATTCTGTATTCCGATGATCTGGCTCATAAGCTTTACGCAGCAGCAGATGCATTTTTAATGCCGTCACGCTTTGAACCCTGCGGACTGACCCAGCTGATTTCTTTCCGCTATGGAACTGTACCTATCGTACGGGAGACGGGTGGTCTGAAAGATACGGTAAAGCCATTTAATGAGTACGAGAATACAGGAGATGGATTTTCTTTTGCAAATTATAACGGAGAGGAAATGCTTAGTGTTATCAATTACTCCAAGCATATTTACTTCGACCGGAAAAGACAGTGGAATCAGATGATTGACCGGGGTATGGCCAACGATTATTCCTGGAATAATTCGAAAGGACGTTATGAAGGACTTTATAATTATCTTCTTGGATATTGTTAATTCTGATAAGAATTATACGTCCTATATCGCGTGTAAACTTGAGGTAAATGCATTGGACTGCTCCAAACAGTTACCAGGATACCTTAAAAAGTGTATAGAAAAAACAGGATTGTAAATAATAAAAGCAGGATGCTGTTAGAGCATTCTGCTTTTATTATGGAAAATTTGTAACTGTTCAGAACCTTCACAGTTACGAGAATTTGTAATTGCAGGTGCACAAAACAGAAATGAAACTTTGTAACTGCTTACGAAACTTTTAAGTAAAACAAGAGACTAACAGGGGGAATGAAACATGGGAGATAACGGGAAACCAGACGATCAGCAGAAGAAAAATGAGGAAATAAAAGAATTTGGGCAACTGGAACTAAAAAACAGTCGGGAGGACAGCCGCATTTTTATGCTGACGATCATCGGTGAAGTGGAAGGACACGATTGCCTGCCGCCGGCAACCAAGACGACAAAATATGAGCACGTTCTGCCGAAACTTGCTGAAATTGAAGATAATAAGGATGTAGACGGGATACTTTTGCTCTTAAATACTGTGGGCGGTGATGTGGAGAGCGGTCTTGCAATTGCAGAGATGATTGCTTCCATAAGTAAACCGACCGTTTCCCTCGTGTTGGGCGGAAGTCATTCGATTGGTGTACCGCTGGCAGTTTCCACGGATTATTCTTTTATCGTACCCTCAGGAACCATGGTCATACATCCGGTGAGGATGAGTGGAACTGTAATTGGTGCACAGCAGACCTACGATTATTTTAAGCAGATGCAGAACCGAATTTTAAAATTTATCAGTGAACATTCCAGGGCAGCCGAGCAAAGGTTAGAGGAACTGATGATGAATACAGGTATGCTCACAAAGGATCTGGGCACTATTCTGGTAGGTAACGAAGCGGTGGAAGAGGGGCTGATCGATGAGGTGGGCGGAATTGACCGGGCATTTCAAAAACTGCACCAATTGATCGATGAGAAAGCATAAATTTAAGAAAACCTTTTAATGACAAGCTGTCCGAAATATGTTAAAATCTAATATGTATGCACAAATCGATTTTTTGTGTCTCACAGTAGAGGAAGGAGGCAGCTATGTCATTATTGCAGGCTATTTTTATGGGACTGATCCAGGGATTGACGGAGTTTTTGCCTGTCAGCAGCTCCGGACATCTGGCACTTTTTAAAATACTTTTTCATGTGGAAACAGATACGGGGATGTTGTTTGATGTATTGTTGCACGGCGGTACATTGCTGGCAATCTGTGCCGTCTATTATAAGGATATCTGGAAGCTGATTACGGAGGGATGCGCTATCATCCGGGATGTCATTGTGAATGTGGTGATTTTTTTTCAGAATAAGGCGCATAGGAAGGAAGAACCTTATCGCAGAATCGTAAACAGCAGTTATCGGAAGTTTGTCATGTTGATTATCGTATCTACGATCCCTACCGGCGTGATCGGTATATTTGCAAAGGATGTGGTAGAGAAGGCATCTGAGATATTGCTTGTGCCGGGCATCTGCCTGGTGGCTACCGCGATACTGCTTTTTCTGGCAGACCATGCGAAGGATGGGGAGAAGCTTCCTAAAAACATTACATATACCAATGCATTTGGAATCGGAATTGCCCAGGGAATTGCCACATTGCCCGGTCTGTCCCGTTCCGGTACTACAATCACGGCCTGCCTGGTCAGCGGTTTCAATCGCAATTTTGCGGTAAAATATTCTTTTATCATGTCCATACCGGCAATTTTGGGTGCACTCATTCTGGAAATTAAGGATGCTGTCAACGTTTCTGTTTCAGGAACGGAGGTGACTTATTATCTGGTCGGTATGCTGGTCGCTGCTGTGGTAGGATATATCTGTATCAAGACCATGTTAGTCGTTGTCCGTAAAAAGAAGTTTACGGGATTTGCCATTTATTGTCTGCTCGTAGGAGCGGTTTCTATCGGTGGATATTTTTATATGGCATAAATAACATTATTATACAATGATTTCTTTCATTTTGTAATAGTGTTTCATATATGGAAATCATGACTTTTTGATGAATAAAAAGTGTGATAGTCACTGGAGGTAATATTTTTGTCAGCAGAAAATAAAAAGAGTACGTCTACACGCGGTCAGAACCAGGCCGCACGCGGACAGAATCAGGCCGCACGCAGCAAAAGTCAGGCTTCACGCAGTAAGCCACAGGCTTCGCGCAGTAAGACGAAGTCTGCGCAAAGGAAATACTCGGAACGAAAAAGTAATACAAAGAAGGCGCAGGAAGAAGTTTTTGCCAGGGAAGTAGCGCTCTGGATTGTGGTTGCAGTATCCCTGCTTTTATTTATCAGTAACTTTGGAATTGGGGGAATTGTTGGGAATGCGGTCAGCAGCTTCTTTTTTGGTGTTTTGGGATTGATTGCATATATTTTTCCAATCGTATTGCTGGTAGGGACTTTTTTTGCCGTGTCTAATAAGGGAAACCGGATAGCAGTGGTCAAAATTGTGGCAGCCTGTCTGTTTGTTGCGTTTCTCTGCATGTTTATAGAACTTATTTTAACCGGAGATGCAGAGCGAACTCCTTTAGAAGCATATGAATACAGTTATGAAAATAGATTTGGCGGCGGCCTGACCGGAGGCTTTCTGGTATGGCTGATTCGGCCGAACTTCGGTACGGTCGGTGCCTATGTGATCGACATGGTCATGCTGATTATATGTCTGGTATTGATCACGGAGCGCTCCGCCTTAAAGGGAATGCAAAAAGGCGGAAAAAAAGTGTATGAATCTGCTAAAATTAGCAATGAAAGACATCGTGAACGTGCACAGATAAAGCGGGAAGAGCGGGAACTGCGCCGTATGGATCGAAAAGTAGAGGGGGTTGCCATTGATACCCGGATTTTACCCGATAAGGCTCAGACGAAATCAGATGAAATCAGCGAGATTAACGCAGACCAGTTTTTTGACATGCCGGAAATAAAAGAAGAAAAGCGGGTAAAGCTTACTGCGGGATCTGTGGTAGAGGAGATACCAACAGCGCCATCTGCGTTTTCGGATGAGGCCCTGGAGGCCTTACATATATCCGGAGCGCCTGGAGCGCCAGTCGTAAACACAGTCTCTGCCATGGAATATGATATGGGCGCCGAGGACAACTACCGTGTAGAATCGATTCGTGAGGTAAGGCAGGAATTTCAGGCAAAGGAAGCAAGAGAAGCAAAAGCGGCAAAGGATCCCAGAGAAACAAAAGTTTTCAGGGAAACAAAATCTTCCGGTGAAATACAAGATTTTCCGGCAAAAGATCAGGAAGTTAAAACATACGATGTTGCCGATATTGCAGATGAGATGCAGAGCATAGAGATGCCAAAGAAATATGTATTTCCGCCGGTGAATCTTCTCACCAGAGGCGAACAGAAGACGGGAGATTCCAGAAAGCATCTCCAGGAAACCGCCACGAAGCTGCAGCAAACGCTGAAAAATTTCGGCGTCAACGTGACGATTACGAACATCAGCTGCGGTCCGGCAGT
>JAGASC010000199.1 GCA_017621905.1 Roseburia sp. | reverse complement strand
TTATTTTTGTGTTTTTCGGCAGAAAAATATACAGACGGGAAGGTATGACAAAAATCATGTTAAAAAAAATAAATGATGCATTACCTGGGCTGGTTCTGGGAATTCTTATATATGGAGTGGTTGTGGAACTTTGCGGCGTGTGGTTTGTGTCCGACAAAATCCGCTTTACCAGCGGGCTTGCTATAGGAATTGCCCTGGCTTGCGGCATGGCAATCAATATGGCCGTGGTACTGCGGGATGCGGTAGATCTCTATGGAAAATCAAAGGCACCCGGGAACGTAATTGTAATGTATGCGCTGCGCTATATTGTGGTGGTAGTTGTATTTTTCGTAATGATGAAATGGGACCTTGGCAATTTCGTTGCGGCGCTTATAGGTATTTTGGGTCTTAAAGTATCTGCATACCTGCAGCCCCTTGCAAATAAGCTTCTACGGAAACTGCGGAAGAAAGATGATAGTAACAGTGGAGGTGGCTGAACTGTTACGATAAAGGAAACTGACGGAGACCATGCGTTTATCCTAATCATGCATAGAGGAAGAAGTGACAGGTGCCTGGAAGAGAAGAACTGACAGGTGCGAAAGATTTGATACAAGGAGGTGAAAGTGTGAGAAATGCAGTTTTGATGGAAGCCGGTACCGAAAATATCGATTTTATGATACATGGTTTATATTCCTATGAAATCTTCGGTCAGACGGTCTGGATTACCACGTCGCACGTATGCATACTCATTGTAATGTTGGTGCTTATGATTTTTGCGGTGGCGGCAAACCGCAGGATGAAGCGTGCCACAGAAGTGCCGGGGGGATTCCAGAACATATTGGAGCTGATTGTGGAAAAGCTGGACAGTATGGTGATGGGAACTATGGGAAAAATAGCGGGACCAAAGTTTGTGAATTACATCAGCACGATATTTATATTTATTTTGGTGAGCAATATTTCCGGCCTTTTTGGTCTGAGACCGCCAACTGCGGATTACGGTACGACATTGGCCTTAGGTCTTATTACATTTTTCCTAATCCATATAGCGCAGTTTAAAAATCTGCCGTTAAAACAAATATGGAAAGATATGTGTTCTCCACTGCCGCCATGGCTGCCGTTATGGCTTCCAATTAACCTGATTAGTGAGATTGCGGTGCCGATATCCCTGTCCTTGCGTATGTTCGCAAATGTTTTGTCGGGAACGGTTATGATGGCGCTGGTTTATGGACTGCTCAGTAAAGTGGCTATTATTTGGCCTGCGGCACTCCATGCGTATTTTGATTTGTTCTCCGGGGCAATTCAGACGTATGTATTCTGCATGCTGACGATGACTTATATCGGTCAGAATTATGAAATGGAGTAACTGTTCAGGTAGGTCCATGCATTTACCTCACGAGTTTACTCGCGATATGGACCGTAAGAAAACGTAGAAATTGCAGGAGCAAGCCCCCATCGCGGAGCGATTTTCATGGGCTTGCGGTCGTAATTATGAAGGTACTGAATAATTACGAAATGGAATAAAGAAATTCAGAAAACAAGGAGGATTATATGAATATTACAGGTGAGGATTTAATTTTAGCATGTTCCGCAATTGGTGCAGGTTTGGCTGTTATCGCAGGTATCGGGCCGGGAATCGGACAGGGTATCGCGGCAGGACACGCGGCGGCAGCAGTAGGAAGAAACCCGGGAGCAAAGGGTGACATCATGTCCACCATGTTACTTGGGCAGGCCGTAGCAGAGACCACGGGTCTGTATGGTCTTTTGATCGCTATGCTGTTACTTTTTGTAAAACCTTTGATATAGAATTGGGCAAGGCAAAATATGTAAACGGAAAGGAGGCCAAACCTTGGAAGAGATGACAAGACTTTTTGACCTCGATATACAGCTGCTTTACGATGTGGTGCTGATGGCGATTGCAGTATTTTTCCTGTTTTTGTTCCTGTCAAAAATGCTGTTTGATCCGGTCCGACAGATGTTAACGGACCGGCAGGATAAGATTGCCGGGGAACTTTCCGGTGCCAGGAAAGACAGGAAGGATGCGGCTGCGCTAAGGGCAGAGTACGAAGCAAAGTTAAAGGAAGTGGGTAAGGAAGCAGAACAGATTTTAAGCGAAGCCCGGCAGAAGGCGGGGAAAAATGCAGTGCGTATTGAGAGTGAAGCTAAGGAAGAGGCAGCCCGTATCATCCAAAGAGCCAACCAGGAAGCAGAGCTTTCAAAGAAACGTATGTTAGATGAAGTGAAACAGGAAATAATCACAGTGGCATCCATGATGGCGGCGAAGGTCATAGCGGCCAATATTGACGCATCGATACAGAAGACGCTGCTGGAGGAGACATTAAAAGAAATGAGTGATTCGACATGGCAAAACTAGTATCAAAAACCTATGGGGATGCGCTGTTTGAGGCGGCCAGGGAGAGCGGGCGACTGGATGACTTCTGGGTGGAAGCGAAGGCGATAAAAACTGCTTTGCAGGAAAATCCGGAGTTTTTTCAGCTGATGGAACACCCGAAAATAGGAGAAGATGAAAAAATAAAAATAATGGAGCATATATTTTCAGGCAAGGTCTCCCCGGAGATGGTGGGGCTGCTTTGCATGATTATGAACAAGGGTCATTTTCGAGAAGCGGGAGCTGTGCTGGATTATTTCATTGATAGAGTAAAGGAACATAGGGCTATCGGAACCGCCTACGTGACCACCGCCATGGAGCTGACCAAAGCGGGAAGGAAAGCAGTGGAAAAACGACTTTTGGAGACCACAAAATATGTGAAATTTGAAATGCACTATGCAGTGGATCCTGGACTGATCGGCGGAATGGTAATCCGCATCGGTGATCGCGTGGTGGATTCCAGTGTCAAAACAAAATTATATAACCTGACCCGCGAGTTATCCAAAAGGTAACTGTGAAGGTACGGAATAGTTACCGAAAATACAATTGATTGAAAGCAGGTGTATGCACTCCATGAATTTAAAGCCGGAAGAAATAAGCTCTGTCATCAAAGAGCAGATCAAAAGATATGCAGCGCAGTTAGAAGTGGCAGACGTTGGCACTGTGATTCAGGTAGCAGATGGTATCGCACGTATTCATGGTCTCGATAATGCAATGCAGGGAGAGCTTTTGGAATTTCCCGATGAAGTATACGGAATGGTGCTGAACTTAGAGGAAGATAACGTGGGGGCCGTATTGTTGGGCAGCCAGAAAAATATCAACGAGGGTGATACCGTAAAGACAACCGGACGAGTGGTTGAGGTACCGGTGGGCGATGCCATGTCAGGCCGTGTCGTAAATGCATTAGGGCAGCCAATCGATGGCAAGGGGCCTATCCAGACCACAAAATACCGTCAGGTGGAACGCGTGGCATCCGGTGTGATTGCCAGAAAATCCGTAGACACACCATTGCAGACCGGGATCAAGGCAATCGACTCCATGGTTCCCATCGGGCGCGGACAGCGTGAATTGATCATCGGTGACCGTCAGACCGGAAAAACGGCGATAGCTATCGATACGATTCTCAATCAGAAAGGGCAGAACGTAAAATGTATATACGTTGCCATCGGTCAAAAGGCATCTACCGTTGCGACGATCGTAAAAACGTTAGAGGAATTTGGCGCAATGTCCTATACTACCGTGGTTGCCTCCACGGCAAGTGAGCTGGCACCGTTACAGTACATTGCACCTTATGCGGGATGCGCCATTGGCGAGGAATGGATGGAGAACGGCGAGGACGTTCTTGTGGTATATGATGACCTGAGCAAACATGCGGCAGCATACCGTACCCTCTCCCTGCTTTTAAAAAGACCGCCGGGACGTGAGGCATACCCGGGAGATGTGTTTTACTTACATTCCAGACTGTTAGAGCGTGCAGCAAGACTTTCGGATAAATTGGGAGGTGGATCCTTGACGGCACTGCCGATTATTGAGACCCAGGCAGGCGATGTTTCTGCCTACATCCCGACGAACGTGATTTCCATTACCGATGGTCAGATATATCTGGAAACGGAAATGTTTAATGCAGGTTTCCGACCGGCCGTCAACGCAGGTCTTTCCGTATCCCGTGTAGGTGGAGCGGCGCAGATTAAGGCCATGAAAAAGATTGCGGCACCGATTCGTACCGAACTGGCACAATACCGTGAACTGGCTGCGTTTGCGCAGTTCGGCTCGGAGCTGGATGCGGATACTACTGCCAAGCTGGTACAGGGTGAAAGAATCAGGGAAATGTTAGAGCAGCCCCAGTATCAGCCAATGGCCGTTGAAAAGCAGATTATCATTATCTATGCGGCTACCCGGAAATATTTGATGGATATTCCGGTGGATGAGGTTTTAGCCTTTGAAAAGGCGCTGTTTGAGTATATAGAGACCAGATATCCGGAAATCCCGGAAGCAATCCGTACCGAGAAGGTCATCAATGAAGAAATTGAGGCAAAATTGGTGCAGGCGATTAAGGAATGCAAGGCAAACATTGGGGCGTAGAAAATTTTCTGAATTTATTTGCCCGAAACCGGGATATGAAACGAACGCGATTTTCATGGGCTTGCAGTCGTAATTATCAAGGTACTGAATAATTACAAAACCCCCATGTCTTATACTGCGGCAACACCATAAATCTATTCCGAATGGGAGTTTTGTAAAACGGATGCACACATGCAGTAGAACTGCAAAGCGGACAAGTTCGCTATGCGAGTGAGCGGTTCTGATTGGAAGTAGTGAATAAATAGAAAACGGGTAGAAAAGGTGGGGAAAATTATGGCATCCATGAGGGACATAAAAAGAAGAAGGAGCAGCATACAGAGTACGCAGCAAATTACGAAAGCCATGAAACTTGTTTCTACCGTAAAACTGCAGAAAGCCAGAAACAGGGCAGAGCAGTCCAAACCGTATTTTAATTATATGTACCAGACGGTCACTTCTATGCTGGAAAGATCCGGCACAATCGATCATCCCTATTTGAAAAAAGGAGAATCTGCCAAAAAGGCTGTGGTTGTCATTACGTCAAATCGCGGGCTTGCCGGAGGTTATAATTCCAATGTGGTAAAGCTCGTGACCGGGGACGCAGATTTAAAAAAGGAAGATCTGGAGATATACACAATCGGAAACAAGGGTAGAGAAATCTTAGAGCGCAGAGGCTATGAATTGAAATGGGACGGTTCCGAAATGATCGAATCCCCGGCTTATGAAGATGCAGCATCATTATGCCGCCGGATATTGGATTCTTATACCGAAGGAGAAATCAGTGAAATTTATCTGGCTTACACACATTTTAAAAATACGGTGAGTCATGAAGCGAAACTGATTAAGCTGCTTCCTGTGGAGATTGGACGGGAGGAAATCAGCCAGAAGGGACTTATGAATTATGAGCCCAGCGAGGAAGAAGCGCTGAATTTGATTATTCCCAAGTATGTGACCAGCCTGTTTTACGGAGCAATGGTGGAAGCTGTGGCAAGTGAGAACGGGGCGAGAATGCAGGCAATGGATTCTGCGACCAGCAACGCAGAGGAGATGATCAGTAATCTGACATTGAAATATAACAGGGCACGGCAGGGTTCCATCACCCAGGAGCTGACAGAGATTATCGCTGGCGCGTCTGCCATCTCATAGATAATAATTTTGTAGTTGTTCAGGACAGGTCTGTGCATTTACTGCACAGACCGTGAAAAAAACTTAAAGTAGCAGAAGCAAGCCCCCATCGCGGAGCGATTTTAATGGGCTTGCGGTTGTAATTATGAGGGTACTGAATAATTGCATAATTTTGAAAATGCAAAACGGCTGTAACAAAAATGAGGGAGAAAGAAACAATGGCAAACAATATTGGAAAAATTACCCAGATTATCGGTGCTGTTCTGGATATCAAATATACATCGGGCAATCTGCCCCAGATCTACGATGCAATCCGTATTCCACGGAAAAACAACGGGGAACTGGTGATAGAGGTGGCTCAGCATCTGGGCGATGATACAGTAAGGTGTATTGCCATGGGATCTACGGACGGACTGATACGTGGAATGGAGGCAATTGCAGCAGGCGGACCAATCAGCGTACCCGTAGGCGAAAATACATTAGGCCGCATGTTCAACGTTCTGGGAAAGCCTATCGATGAAATTGATCCGCCTACCGGAGTGGAGTATTGGCCGATTCACAGACCTGCCCCGACCTTTGAGGAGCAGGCCACTTCCCAGGAAATGTTAGAGACAGGCATCAAGGTGGTTGATCTTCTCTGCCCATACCAGAAGGGCGGTAAAATCGGATTGTTCGGAGGCGCCGGTGTAGGGAAAACCGTATTGATTCAGGAGTTGATCCACAACATTGCCACAGAGCATGGCGGATATTCCGTATTTACCGGCGTAGGCGAGCGTACCCGTGAGGGAAATGATCTTTACTATGAAATGAAAGAATCCGGCGTTATCGACAAGACTACTATGGTGTTCGGTCAGATGAACGAACCGCCGGGAGCACGTATGCGTGTTGCGCTGACAGGGCTTACCATGGCCGAATATTTCCGTGACAGGGGTGGAAAGGATGTGCTCCTTTTCATTGACAATATCTTTCGTTT
>JAGASC010000198.1 GCA_017621905.1 Roseburia sp. | reverse complement strand
CCAAAGGCAGAACCCGGGACTACGGCAACCCTTTCCTGACGGAGAAGACTGGTCGCAAATTCTTCCGAGGTCATGCCAAATCGATGGATCCCGGGGAATACATAAAATGCCCCCATCGGTTCAAAACAGGGGATACCCATATCATTCAGTTCCTTTACCAGGAACCGCCGTCTCTCATCATAGCTCTCTCTCATGCATGCCACGTCTTCATCCCCGTGCCGCAGCGCCTCGATCGCCGCATACTGACTCGTAGTAGGGGCGCACATAATGACATACTGGTGCACTTTGATCATCTGCTGGATGATCTCTTCCGGTCCCGCTGCATAGCCAAGACGCCATCCCGTCATGGCATAGGATTTGGAAAACCCGTTGATCACCACCGTGCGCTCTGCCATCCCCGACAGGGAAGCGATCGATACATGATCTCCCTGATAGCTCAGTTCTGAATAAATCTCATCCGATACAACAAAGAGATCCCTCTCCCGGATGATCGCTGCAATATCCCGCAGTTCCTCTCCCGTCATGATCGCACCGGTCGGATTGTTGGGAAAAGGAAGGACTACGATCTTGGTCTTATCCGTCAGTATCGACATCAGCTTCTCTTTTGTCAGTTTAAACTCATCTTTTTCCTCCAGGGCAAGCCGCACCGGACTGCCTCCCGCCATCTTCACACAGGGAAAATAGGAGACAAAACAGGGCTCCGGGATAATGACCTCATCGCCCGGATCCAGCATGGCGCGGAACGCAATGTCGATGGCTTCACTTCCGCCCACGGTGACAAGAACCTCATTCTCTGTATAGGGAAGCTGAAACCTGCGTTTCAGATAACGGCTGATCTCTCTTTTCAGCTCGGCAAGTCCTGCATTGGATGTATAAAAAGTCCGTCCCTGTTCCAGTGAATAGATCCCCTCTTCCCGGATATGCCAGGGAGTGTCAAAATCCGGCTCTCCGACTCCCAGGGATATCACATCATCCATCGTATTTGCCACGTCAAAAAAACGACGGATCCCGGAAGGCGCCAGCTCCTGGACGGTCTTTGATAATGGATTTCTCATGGTGTGATCAACTGCCTTTCATCTCTCGTCTTCCTCTGTCCGAGAGAAAGACCGTATTCTTTATATTTTTTCAACACAAAATGTGTCGCCGTACTCTCTATGTCATCCATAGGCGCCAGCTTCGTCGCCACAAAGCGCGCCACCTCTTTCATCGATCTGCCGTGAACGATCACCGTGAGGTCAAAGCCCCCGCCGCTCATCAGATACAGACTCTCCACTTCATCAAACTGATAGATCCGCTCTGCCGCCCGGTCAAAGCCCCTGCCGCGTTCCGGCGTCACCTTCAGCTCGATCAGCGCTGTCACACGCTCCGCATCGATCCGGTCCCAGTTGATCAGTGTCGGATAACCACAGATCACACCGTCCTTCTCCATCTGGGCGACTGCTTCCCGGATCTCCTCAGGAGACGCTGACAGCATCGCCGCCAGATCCTCTGTGGATATTCTGGAATTTCTGGCAATATTTCTCAGGATTTTTTCTTGCAACATATGTTTTTACCTCCCTGCACGAAATAATTCATCGGTCTTTGGCGGCTCTAAAAAGCGCCGTTCTTCTCCATTTATGATCACACGGTCATTGCCCGCTGTGGCGTATCCCACAACAGCACTGTGGATCCCCGCCCGTTTCAGTTCTTCCACCATCCTGCTGCCGTGGTCTGTCCCGATCAGCATGGAACCGCTGGATATCAGCATATACGGATTGATATCAAAGATTTCACACACTTCGATCGTCTCCTGGCGGACGGGGATCTTCCGAAGGTCGACCTCCAGCCCCACACCCGACGCCGCCGCCATCTCCCACAGCGCTCCAAAAATGCCGCCCTCTGTCACATCATGCATCGCTGTCACCCCGACCTCCATCGCCGTCTGTGCATCCGGCACGACGCTGAGATACTGGTCAAAGTCTCTTGCCGTCTCCCAGATCTCCAGGGGCAGCCTCTGCCGCAATAATTCTTCTTTCTCTTTCGCCAGGATCGACGTCCCCTCCAGACCGATCCATTTTGTCACAACGAGATCCTGCCCGGGACGCAGCCCGCCTGTCTGTATCATCCGGTCTCGGGCGATCTTCCCCCCACCAGTCACTGATACCAGTGTCTGGTTCACGGCGGCAGATACTTCCGTATGTCCGCCCAGGATTTCCACCTTATACTGCTCCGCCAGCGCTGTCACATCCTCCATGATCTCCTTTAATTCTTCCTCGGTACTCCCTGGCGGAAAAATGATCGTCAGCAGCATGCCGATCAGTTCTGCCCCGGAAGAGGCAATGTCATTGGCAGTGATATGAAATGCCAGTTTCCCGATGTCCTTCGCCGTCCCGGTAATGGGATCAGTCGAGAGTACGATAACCTCACCGCCTGCCGTCAGGGCACTGCAATCCTCCCCGATCCCCGAATGGACCAGGACCTCCGGTCTCTTTACTCTCAGTTTTTTAAAGACCGAACGTTTCAATATATTTTCTGGTATTTTCCCGATTTCCATCTGTCCTGCCCCTCTTCCCTGCCGGCACATCATAATGTGCCTTACTCTGCCGCTCCGCCCGGCGGTACCGGCACGGCCGTCGCATCCGCCGGGTCTGCCGGCTCTGGTGCCTTCGTCGCCACAGGTCTTTTTGTCGGTTTTGGTGTTTTCTCCGGCTGCACTGATCTTGGCGACGCCGTCTTTCTGGGTGCTGCTGTCGCCCTGGGCGTTGCCGACGCCTTGGGATCCTTCGTCGGTTTTGGCGTTGTTTTGGCTCCTCCCCTTGTCACATAGCGGGGTTCTGCTTTATATGTGCTGCTGTTGACCTGTGTCTTTTTGGTATCACCGTTCTCCGTAACGATCTTCCAGAGCACCGCCTTATAACCGATATGTGCCTCCTGGGTGACTTCCATAAAGGAAGCCGGTTTTGTCTTATCATAGGTGACTTTATCTTCACCCGGCTGCATCGTCTCCAGCGTCTCTGACACATATTCCACTTTGCGCCCGGGATCTCTTGTCTCTTCCCCATATACATGGAAAAACACGGTCCCGGAGAGCGTGCCGCCCTCAATATAGATGGGGACTTCTGTATTGTTGCGGAATTTCAGGTCTTTATAATCACCGGCGATCGCCGCATCCATAGACGGCTTCACATAGGTCACCACCATGGAATGAGGACTTCTCTCTACGATCTCCAGCTCTGATCTGAGTACCGCATTATAGAGCGTTGTCGACACCTGGCAGACGCCGCCCCCGATCGAATCCACCACTTCGCCATTACTATAGGATGGTGCGGCATAATATCCGTTTTCCTCCGTCATCGGCGATATGACATCATGCACGGAAAATGTCTCACCGGGATTGATCACAGAACCATTGATCAGGCGTGCCGCATTTGCCACATTTTTCGACCGGCTCACATTTCCCGCATTGAAATTCGTCGAAAACCGTCCCAGTTCATCCTTGCAGCGGGAAGCAAGCTTCTTTGATACCTTTGGTTCCTGTACGTTGACCACAGCCGCCGCCTTTACCTCAGCGGCATCCTCCTGCTCCCGCAGGGCCTCCTGGATCACCCGGGTCGTCGCCTGGACGTCCAGCACCTCTCCCTGACGGGATTTTGTATATTCGAGCTTCCCATTTTTCATCCGGATACTGGAATTTTTCATTTTTGTACATTTTTTCGCACATTTTTTCCTGACAAATTCCTGCAGTTTCTCATCCGAATAATTTTCCGTCAGCGTATATACAACATGTTCTGCTGCCACCTTTTTGATCCTGGCATAATTTTCAAACAGGTTGCCCTCTTTCCCGATCTTTAACGCTTTCTCAATAACCGGACCTGACTCGCAGGCATAGCCAAGCTCTGCCAGCGGTGTGCTGACCAGTTTGCCGTTAATGTCTACTGTCAGCGTGCGCTGTGACAGCTTCGCGATATGTTCATTGAGGACATTCTGTGCCTCCTGCGCCGTCATGCCGCTGAGATCTATTTCATCAGCATAGACACCATTGCATATCCTGTCTTCATCCGGCCTGACCATCGCATATGCCGCCACCACATACGATGCGATCAGCACTGCCATGATCATGATCACTATAAATGCCGGTAAAAATCTCTGCTGCTGTTTCAATTTTACTGCCTCCCTCTCTAATGCGGCGTCTTCCCCTGCCGCCTCTGCTCTCACCAAAACTCTGATTCTATCGCTTGCACATTTTGGCAAGCTGTATTACACTATACCCAAAGGGGACCCGGCATGGCCTCACATGGATGCCAGAAGTCCGACAAGCATGGCTATGATCACCACAACACAGATCACGGCTGCCACGAGCCTTTGTTTTTTACGGTTCATCATAAGAATTTCCCCCTTTCTGAAAGGATGTACGTATTATGCGATTTATTGTTGTTATTTTAATTTGCTCTCTGATCTTCTGTGCCTGGCTTTTTTATGAACAGCGGAAAAACCAGCGGATACAGAAAATGGCTTCCGATGAATTCTGGGCACGGGAGGAACTTGCCAACAGTACCCGGAACAAGGATATCTCGCACCTTCCCCTGATCCAGATCGGGGATGATGATATTCCATTTATGGAAACCGAGGATGAATCAATCCTTTATTATATCGGACAACTCCGGCAGATCATCCAGAAACCGATGATCGATCTGTCAGAACATTCCAACACAGATTTAAAATTAGCATATGGCGTCGGAAATTTCAAGACATTATCCGAATATGATGAAAATTTTAACACATTTCTGGTCACCCTGACAAATCTCGCCCGGTCCTACGAACGCAGCGGATACCATGACGAGGCAGAACAGACCTACCTTGCCGCCATACGGTTTGGTTCGCGCCGGGTTACGGATTATGAGGAACTGGCAAAGATCTATCTTGTGACGCGCCGCCCGGACAAAGTGCGCAGCCTGATCCGGGACGTGGAATCCGGCAGCCATCCCCGCAGGGAAAAGATCACTGTCCTGCTCCGCCAGCTCCTTGACAGTTAGCTCAACGGCGCCACCTGTGCCGAATGACTCAGCGGATCTCTCTGCCGGTAATCAAACAGCAGGTATCGGGGGGTCCTCTTCACCAGTCTGCCCGTCTCTGTCAGCATACCCATATCGATCGTAAATAAATCCACATATACGATATGGAATACCTGTCCCGCCGTCATACCGCCATACCGGGCAGATAAATCACCTGTTCCCTGCAGCGCCCTGTCCATAAGTCTGCGGATCTCCCTTCTGACGCCCGGTTCTCTGGGACGGACAAAGGATGGCGGGCTCTTGACATAGTCCCGCCGGAACAGATCAAAGGTCAGGATCTCACGCAATTCTTCCCTCTCTTCCTCCGAACCACAGACATCTCCCAGACAGAAATCCCACAAAATCTCATACCGCATCTGCCGGCTGTGACTGCAGTCCAGAAGGCCATTTTCTTTATAATAGCTTCCCAGCTTGTCATACAGATCGAAAGCGCTGTCAAACCGCGGTACCAGATATGCCATGGAAGCGGTAAACTGAAGGCTGTTGTAATACACCTCCACCATTTCCTCCACCCGTTTCAGACGCAGGATATCATCATAAGAAAGCCATTTGGTAGAAAGCACCTCATATGGCGCCTTTCCACTACAGCGGATCTCATATCCATCCTTTACTTCGTTCATGTAGGAACCGTCCAGCAGCTTCAAAAAGCCAAGCTGCAGCTGATCCGGCCTCATTTCATAGACATCGTTAAAGGAACGGCGGAAGCTTTCATAATCCTCACAGGGCAGCCCGGCGATGAGATCCAGATGTTCATGGATATTATGGTTCTCACGGATACGGGCAACATTATTTTTCAGTTTTTCCAGATCCATCTTCCTGCGGATCGCCCGGATGGTATCCGGATTGGTGGACTGTACGCCGATCTCGAACTGTACCAGTCCCGGCCGGAATGTACGGAACAGGGCAAAGTCCTCTTCTTGCAGCAGATCCCCGGCGATCTCAAAATGAAAGTTCGTCACCCCGTTATCCTGTTCCCCGATATATTTCCATATCTCATAAGCATACGCATGGTTACAGTTAAATGTCCGGTCCACAAATTTGACCTGGGGGACATTATGCTCCAGAAAAAAGTCAAGCTCCCTGACCGTCTTTGCCACACTTTTTATCCGCACAGACTTCTCAATCGAAGACAGGCAGTAGCTGCAGGAAAAAGGACATCCACGGCTGCTCTCATAATACAGGATCTGATGCTCCAGCCCTGCCGTGTCCGGATAGGGAAATACAAGCTCATCCATCGCCATTCCCTCTCTCGGCAGGGTGCGGATGATCCTGTCAGAGCCTTCATCCCCGCCATTCTCCCGGAAGACCAGTCCATGGATCTTAGCAAGCCCTTCCTCCGTCCCGTCTGTTTCCAGCCACTGCAGATACTCGCGAAAGGTCTGTTCTCCCTCACCCACCATGACCAGATCAATAAAAGAATACGTTTTCAGCAATTCCTCCGGGTGGTAGCTGACTTCCGGTCCTCCGGCAAAGACCATGAGTCCCGGCAGCACCTTTTTCAGATCGCAGGCGAGGGACAGTACATAATCAATATTCCACAGATAGCAGGAAAAACCAAGTACATCCGGCTTCCTTTCATACAGCCGGGCAAGGATCTCCTCCCGCCTCTGGTTGATGGTATACTCACACAGCTCTACCTCTTCCGCATATTCACCAGCATTGGCACGAAGAGAGCGGATCGCAAGATTCGTATGGATATACCTGGCATTGATTCCTGCCAGAATCACTTTATTTTTCAACGTCTGCCACCTCTTTTTCGTTCCCGTCTGAATCATTGCATAAAGAAAAAGCGGGTGATGGGAATCGAACCCACGTATCTAGCTTGGAAGGCTAGTGTTCTACCATTGAACTACACCCGCTTGTCGTTAAACCAGTATTCTGTTTGCCAACGAAAGATATTATAACAATGTTAGAAGCAAAAGTCAAGCCGGAATTTAAGCTTTCTTCTATCTCCAGAACCATATACACCTGTGTTCAACACCTTAATAACAGCACTAGGGAGACTGCATCCGCAGTCCCCCTGTCTCTTTCTTATTTAATGAGATTGTCTTTTACACTCTGACTTTGATCTTCGCCTTTTTCTTTCCGCATGTTACGGTGATCGTTGCCTTTCCTTTTTTCTTTGCCCTGATCACGCCATATTTATCTACAGTTGCCACTTTTTTCTTACTGGACTTATAGGTCAGCTTACTGGTCGTCCCCGCCGTCATTTTCTTTACTTTGATCTGTGCGGTTTTCCCTTTCTTTAATTTCAGCGATTTCTTTGTCAGCGTCAGCTTCTTATTGATCTTATCCTTTTTCACAACCTTGATCGTGATCACTTTTTTCTTCCCGTTGGACGTCTTGACCGTGATCTTTGCCGTCCCCGGTTTTTTCGCTTTTACCACGCCCTTTTTCGATACCGTCACCACTTTCTTTTTACTGCTTTTAAATGTCACCTTCTGGCTTGCTTTCGCCGGAGATACGGATGCCTTGAGCGTTACCTTTTTCCCTTTTTTCAGGGTGATCTTATTGCCCTTCAGCGTGTAACCGGCAGCCTTTACGGAAACCGATTTGGCAGCCACCTTTCCATTCGGTATCCCGTTTGGTATCCCTGGTGTATATGGTTTATCTGTTCCCAGGATCGTGGAAGCGGTGGCGGATTTGCTGGCGATCGCCTGTACCTCCGCATCGGACAATGCTTTTTTGAAGATCAGCACCTCATCGAGCGCCCCAGAGAAGTAAGCATCCCAGGCATTTACGCCAAAATACATCTTCGATCCGCTCTGTGTCATGATCCCCTTTGCCACGTCTCCCGTTGATACGGCTTCTCCGTCTACATACAGGGTACCATTTACTGTGCCGTCCTTTTTACCAGCCTTCGCACCGTTTACTACCACTACTACATTCTGCCATTTATTTGCCGTGTAGGCACTGGACGCCGGCGTGTCAATATAGTCGCCGTTTTTCGACCAGATTCTGGCATCCAGTGTCAGATTCATCCAGTATTCCGGTGAAAATTTCCCTGCTGTCAGGGTAGGATCAACTGTCGATCCCGTCGATTTGGAATTCATCCAGAAGCTTACTGTGTAACTCTCTCCCAGTGCTTTCGTATCATCCATCAGTTTCAGTCCATAGGTGCCCGGCATCGTAATGGCTTTTCCGATCGCGCCATTCTGATAGCTGTAGGACGCACCACTCACATTGGATGGCACGGCTGCTTTCTGTACGGCTGCCGCCCCGTCTGTTTTGCCCTCAAAGGTAAAGCTCTTTACCAGACTTTCCTTCAGCCTGAGATTTGTGTAATCTCTTTTGACTACTACCTTATATGTCTTATATGTCTTGAAATCTTCTGCATATACCTTAACGGTAAAAGTCGTTGTCGCTCCTTTTGTTTTCAGCGTCTTAGGCTGTGTCTCATCAATGGCATCCCCATTGATCTCCACATAACCGTAAGAATCCTGGATACTGAACTTCACAGAAGGATTCTGCGAATATGGCACGGTGATCGTATAGGTTCCGTTTACTGCCGTCAGTGCCTTGCCGTTGTACTCAACTTTTGTCAGCTGGTTCACAGTATTGTACGGTCTCATAAGAGAAACGGATTTACAGAGTCTGGCGGATTCTGCCTGATCCTTGCCAGCAAAAGATACGGTGATGACTTTTTCCGTCTTTGCCCTGCCTTCTGCGTCGTAGACCTGCAGATTCTGCACATTGTTTCTGATCGTATTTGCTGAGATCTTATACAGCACCTGATAATACTCTGCCTGATCCGCCTCAGCAAGCGTCATATTCTGTACCTTTGCCTTCGCACTGTCCAGCACTTCCTCTGCGATGAGTTCGTCTCCTACGGTGATCCGGATACTCTTGCCATCATCTGCTTTGGCATAAGTCAGCAACAGATAATTATCCTCGCCCTCACTGACGATCATCTTGTAACCAAAGGATCCACCGGCATTTGCCTTTCTCGTCAGATCCGGGGCATCGACACCGACTGATCCGGTTCCGCTTTCTACCAGACCATCCTTCTGTGAACCGTCTGCATTGACACTAAACCGGGACTCATACTGACCGCGTCCTACCTGTGCCATCGTGTCAATCTCAACACGCTCCAGCCGTTTTGCCGCCTTCTCTGCCAGGATCTCCTCTGATCCCCGTCCCTCTTCATCGATGTAATAGGTCCAGTAGATCCCGTAGTTTTCTTCATCCTGATTATAATGCGTCGTAAACGGATGAGAGAAATTCGTTCCCTTGAGGGTGAAATTCATGGACCCCTCTGCTTTCACAAGGTTCTGGTTGATCTTCTTTATATATTCTTCTACGGTTTCCGCATTGCGGATCCCGATCGTATCGCTTGTCACAGCCTTGCTGGTCGGCACCGTGACAGCAACACCGTGAGAACCAGTGGTCTGTTTGCTCTTGCCCAGCTTGGCGCTCAGTACAAAGGGGCCATATTTGAAAGCGTATGTATCCTTTGAATCAGGAAGGTTATAGGCAGCCACCTCCATCGGCAGCTTCACGGTAAACTCCGCACCATTTTTGATATCCTCATTGGGGACGGTGATATAACCATCCTGTACTTTGTATTCCTTCTCTGTGCCGTCAAACGCAACGATTGTCTTTCCGTCCTTTACCCAGTCCGGGACACGCAGCTTCAGCCTGATGCCGATGTTACCACCCTCTACCTTGAAGGTCATGGTATCGGATTTACTGAGATCCCCGGTCTGTGTAATGGTATATCCGTCTCCGGTCACTTTGGAGGCAAGATACTGGTTTACGATCACAAGTCCGCTCTTTTTAAAATAGATGCTGTCCTGCAGTTTTGTAAAGTTCTCCATACCAGAACCGGTACAACACCAGAAATTGGTGTCCAGCGTACCAAAGACTTTCTGATAGCCGGTCGCCATCGGCTGGAAATACATGGTCATGCCTGTCTCGTGATTCTGGGAGGACATAATGGCATTGATCAGTGTATTTTCATAATAATCCGCATACTTTTTGTCTCCGGTGATCACAAACAGCTTTCTGCTGAGTTTCAACATATTATACGTGTTACAGGTCTCGTTGTTTGTGTTCGTCCGCTCGCCATGGAGCACATCATCTGCACCGAAGTGCTCATTTTCACTGTTGCCGCCCGTCACATAGGTATGGCGGTCGATCACCATATCCCAGAAGCTCTCGGCGTACTGCAGATATTTTGCCTCACCTGTCACCTCATAGCGGCAGAGTGCTCCTAAAAATTTAGGGATCGTCGTATTGGCATGTTTATTATTCAGGCAGTTCACAGTCCCCTTCAGTACCGTATCAAAGAGAGCTGTCTCATCAAACTGGTGTGCTGCCTTTAAAAAGTCTTCTTTATTGGATGCATCTGTCACCTTGTATAACTGATACAGCGCATCGTTCATGCCGCCGTATTCTATGGATAGCACGGTCTGCTGTGTCGCTGCCGACCAGCCATTGGCACGTTTGGCAATCCATGTGGCAAGCTTATTCGCCACCTGAAGCGCCTTCGTATTACCCGCGATCTCATAGGCGTCGGTCAGACCAGCGAGGATCTTGTGCATCGTATACCACGGCACCCATGCCTCTGATACGATATTTGCCCTGCCCGCTTCCACGTTGTCGAACTGAAGGTCTACATCATTTTTGAACGCATCGGTGGGAAGGGTCGCGCCAAAGAGATACCCTTCATATGCGGTACCTGCCGTCTTTTCCTGGCAGTCTGCCAGGGCATTTACCAACTCATTTAAGCGCTCTGTCAGCTTATCCTTATCTGCCTGGCTGAGTCCGGGATTCACGATCCCCTGCGCTACCGCTGACATATAATGTCCCAGCGTGTGACCGCCGATCAGGGAATTTTCCCAGCCGCCGCCGTACCGCTCTTTGTTTTTCATATATGTGTTGATCGCAGCGTTGTCTTTGACACCGAACGCATACATCGCCGTCTCCCGGAAGCCCGCCAGCAGCCGGTCTGCATCCAGTTTCAGCAGATTTTCCACATCCATTTCCAGTGCTTTGTCATAGTAGGCGTCGGTGACCTCGACTGCCTCATGGTCAAAATATTCCGCTCCTGCCATCTCGTTGACTGCCTTTACCGTAACCTTAAACGTCTTTGTGAGGGTCTGCCCGCCAAGCTTCAGCGTCGCTGTCAGTGTCACCTCTGCATCTTCTTCACCAGCAGCCGGCCGCGTCACCTTTGCTGCCGATCCGGTCGTGACAGTGATCACATCCGGGTTATCCGATGCCCAGGTAATCGTACTGTCATATTTTGATCCCTTCGCCGGAAGGTCGATATCTGATGTGACCGCCGTGCCGATGCTCAGATCATCATAATCTGCCTGAAGCTTGGCGCTGTCGCCGCCTTTTTTGATCGTGATATATGTCATATTGATACAGGCGGAAGTACTGATGGCATTGAGTGTCAACTCGCCGTCAGTAACCGTAACCTCGCCCGTCACCACACCTCCGTTCGCCGAAACATTGATCTCGGATGCGATCACCTTCTGTGTGCCTCTTCCGTGATTTGCATATAGAGTCGGTTTATTGGATACATTCCACGGATCCGTAAAACCGACTTCGATCAGATACTCGCCGTTTTCCAGTTCAAATCTGTAGTTCAGGTTTCTTGGACTGACACCCTTTTCTGTCTGATTTCTCGTATAACGGTTTGTCGCCAGCTTGGACGTTTTATCTCCGCCAACCTGCTCATTGGGCCAGCTCCACTCGGTACTGACGCCGCCAACAGAACAGTTCCCATTCCCGGATGTCTTTGTCTCTGTCTCATAAATCCCCCATTTGTATCCAGTCACGGCGTCTGCTCCATACGCCTGCTCGGTCACACTGTTGTGTGTCCCCAGCGGTCCATCCGCCGGAACTGTTTTGACATCCAGATCCCCACAGTCCACGGCATAGACAATGGTATTATCCTTCCTGTCTGCCGGAGTCCCTGCCGCCTCTGCCTTCAGCGGCGCCGCCACGGAGATCCCGGACGCTGCCATCAGCACGGCAAGGGCGGATGCCATCATTCTTCTCCCTGTCTGCAACCAGTTCTTTTTCATCGCACTCTTCCTTTCTTTTTCTGTTTTCCTATTCAACATTAATGTTGGATTTATTTTATCACGGTTATTTTTCACACACCATACTATTAGGTTCTGTTTGTTATGAAAATGTTTTATGAAAATGTTCGTTCAGGTGTAATTTTCCTCTTGCCTGTTTTTGGATTTTCCTGTAATATAAAGGTTATAGCAATACAATCCAGCATAATCTATATTTAGGGCAGAGGAAAAGCAGGCCTTCAGACATTCTGTCCTGTTTTGGCAAAGGAGGTATAAAAAAGTTATATGGATACACTGAACTTTCACCTTGACCAGCCCCTCCGGTTTAACTGGACAGGCAAGTTTATCGCCCCAGATGAAAACTGGGTGCATATGTCACGTATGTTGGAAGATTTTGAACTGATCCTTATGACAAAAGGGGATTTATACATTGCAGAAGACAACAAGGAATATGTAGTCCATGAGGGGGAATATATCATCCTGAGTCCCCCCTGTCACCAGCATGGCTTCCACCCGTCCCAGTGCACCTTTTACTGGACGCACTTTTCCTATCCCGGTAACCACAGCGATCTGCGCATCCCGGACGCAGTCTCCTCGCCCCTGCCAGCCGAAGAGACCCGGATCCTGCTGCCGGTACAGGCAAAGGTACCCCGGATGGACCGGATGATCGTACTGCTCAAGCAGCTTCAGGACTGCAACCGCAACTACCGGAATATCAACCAGAACAATTATACGATAACCGGGATCCTGTGCGAACTCTACAGCCAGCTCTATCTGTCCGGCGGCCGCATCACCATGAAAGGGGATAAACAGCAGCTCTATACGGATATCGTGGATTATATCTCCTGGCGGGTCAGGGAACCGGTGAAGGTCAGCGAAGTCGCTGCCTATTTTGGATATAATGAGAAATATATCACGACCTTTTTTAAGAAATCTTCCGGCATCTCCCTGAAAGCCTATATCCTCGAGAGAAAAATGGAACTGGCAAAGGCACTGCTCACGGATACCAATCTGCCCGTCTCCCAGATCGGGTATGATATCGGATTTTCTGACAATCATAACTTCTCCAATGCCTTTAAGAAGATCACCGGTCAGAGTCCGTCAGATTATCGGAATACCTATGCGGAACGGATGCTGTTCCATCAGTAATTTTTTCATAAATTTCATTATTTTTCAAAAACTTCTTCCTATAAGTTTTTTATAAAACAGGCAAATTTGGCTTGAAAACAGTGATTTTTGTGCCAATTTTGCCAGATTTTTACCAATATTGCCACAAACGCAGTTCCCTCTATGTTATGTGTTATAAGTATGGTATACTTATTATATGGAATGAAGGGGGTGGTCTGACAAAGATATGTTTTGATGCAGAAACAGTATAGTAGTTTTGAAAAGGAGAACAGAATGAAAAGCAAGAAAACCTATATTGTAGTAGTGATACTGGGCTTAGGTCTCATATGTTCCTCCATTTGCTGCTATTTCATAAACAAAAATCAGAGTAATGCTTCTGCGGATGTCCAGCTTAAGGGTCTGGAGCTTACCCGGAGCAGACTTTACCTGATCAAAGGGAAACAGTATAATCTTGATTTCCAGCCAGATCAGTATAAGAACCTCATTCTGTATCCCGATCAGAGAGAACTTCAGGACGTTTTGCGGGACAATATAAAATGGAGCAGCTCCGACAAAGCAGTGGTAGTAGACCAGGATGGTATCTTAACGGCAGTTTGTCCGGGAAACGCAGTGATATCGGCTGATCTGGCTGACAGAACATATCGTTGTGAAGTCCATGTGCTGTCAAATGATACGGACGAAATTCCCATTTCCTATCATAACAAATTGTTTTCAGAGGAATTGTTTCACAAAATAGAGAAAATGGAAGTAAGATCACCATCGACCAAAGAGATACAGGATCCTTTCCTTATATCCAGCATCTACTCCTATTTGGCTGCTTTGGATCTTGAATTAGATGAAGTGGTTACAAGTCCGGATTCGATCCGTATGGGAGGCAGTACTCTTATTTTACATTTAAAGGGTGGAGAGAAAATGGGCGTTATACTGGGGGGAGGATTGAACATCGGTTATGACAAAAAGTATTATGATGGTTCCTATGGAAAAGAATCCGGTTATGGCAATGGTGTTGATCTCGCATGGGAGATAGAAAAAATGTTTTTTCAGCAGGACAAAAAATAAAGAAAGCGAATTATGCCATTGATATGATTAAAGTGGATGGACTTGAACCATTGGTTGATACCAGATAAGGATAATTTTTTTGAGTCAAGCATATTGAAAAAACTATTCTAATAAACTTTCATAATCCTGCAGATCATGATAAATGGCATCAACATAAACTACGTCATCCTGTATTCGATAAAGCATAAAGTAACGGTGGCGTTTGAAATGTATTGTCCGATACCCAAGACTATGGAGTCTAGGATCTTCGCATAGCTTTAATCCACCAGCCACGTGGGAAAGCCTATATTTTGTTTCCTCCGCATCATCCATTATGCCTAGTGCTGCTTGAGTATTCTCATATTTAGAAAGAACATATTCGATAATATGGTCAAGCTGTGCTTTGGCTGGAATAGTCAAAATCACCTCATAATCCATACTTTGCTCTGATTTCCGCAAGCGCCTCCTCCATTTCCTGACATTTCCCTTCTGCTGCTTGCTGTCTTGAAATTTCTAAGTCCCTATAAATATCTTCCCGTGATTTTGGCGGCAACAATCTACCAACAGCTTCGTCAGCCGTTTCAAGTTCACGACGCTTGGAAAGTTTCTTCGTAAAATTCTGAATTTTAATTAAATCAGTTTCTGGCAGAGTCTGCATCATAGAGATTGTATTTTTGAGAGTGCTCATTTTAATCTCCTCCTCTCAGATTTAAAACATTTATCATAGATGAATGTTGGTATGCGCAACTTCATTTAATTTTATTATAACATCTTATGAGTTAAATATAAACAGTATTATAAGAAAAAATCTGGTTATAGATTTTCCCTTACTCAAAATATACTTTCGCATTCCGTTCCTTTAACTTACGGACAGTTGTAAGAGTATCTACCGTGTTACGGGCAAAGCGGCTGATTGACTTAGTAAGGATTAGGTCAATCTTGCCAGCCAGTACATCTGCTACCATCTGATTAAATCCATCACGTTTTCTGGTATTTGTGCCGGATTGATTTTGCCCCGCAGAGGGAGAGTTCAAATCGGTAATTCTTGGGACTGCACAGTGGAAATATTCATGTTTTTGTGGTATTCTGAATTTATCAAATCGGGATTGGAGGTAAATTAAATGAAATATAAAGTAAAAGTAACTGTATTAGATAAAAAATTATATCCAGAATTACAGCAACAATATTGTGCAAACCCTGCTTCAGGTGCTTGCCCCTGTTACAATGTAGGAGATGAATTTGTTTTTTATCGTGACGATGAACGTGATGACTTCTGGCACATGGGTTTAAACACACTGGTAAAAACCAATGGCAATCCAGATACTGTTGCAGGCGGTCCGAAAATGCCGTTTTGTTCCGAAGCGTGGGACTCTGTTTCTCGTTATATTTATACAGGTTTACAGGGTGGCTCTATCATGAAAGGCTGGATGAAGAACGAGAATGAAATGATTACCTGTTGTTCAGATGGTACACGTCCAGTGATTTTCAAAATTGAAAGAGTTGACTACGAATAACATACTGACAACTTCCAGTGTGTCCCTAAAACGCATATCTATCTAACATTTGTTCGCCGAATATGCGTTTTTCTTTGTGCAACAAAAAGACGGATTTTCCTATATGTCAAAAAACAGCCGCACCCTCCGGTGCGGCTGTCCCTGGCATATCCCTACGCCAAATTTAAATAACTCAATAATCAGTTTCAACTATTTGAATTTCTTATAACCACTCTTCTTCTTTAACAGTTTAACATTGGCTTTCCTGTTCTTCTTGGTGCTGCCTTTAACCTTAATGGTCTTCTTGCAGTTCGCAAATGCTCCCTTAGGAATGGTCTTGATATTCTTTCCAAGTGCAACACTCTTAGCCTTGGCACCCTTGAATACATTGTTTCCAAGCTTTGTTACATTGTACTTGTAACCCTTGATGGTTGCCGTTACCGGAATAGACAGGCTTCCTGCCTTCTTACCGGACTTAGACAGTGCGGTTATCGTCTGTGCCGTCAAGACAAAAAAAGTGTGAACATGAAATTTAATAATTTCCGCTCTGAATATCCCTTAAAATCATGCGTTTCAGCTTGTCCTGCAAGGTTTCCCTGCTCGTTTCGCTAAAGTGGCAAGTCACAAGGTAAGTCGTTTTGCCTATGGTCTTTACAAGGTGCGGTCGGCGTTCTTTTGTCTGCTGTTCCACGTTGTTTTCTGACATATACATAAATCTCCTTTACATGAAAAGAGGGCATACAGAGTAATCTCCATACGCCCGCTGTTGATAGTGGCTGTCTGTTTCCTTATCCGCATGAAATTGACATTGCGGTTTCTGGCATATATACTTGTGGCTTACTGTCAAAAATGGCAGAAAAAATGTTGTATCAACGGATAAGAGAGGTAATGAACATGGGAAAAATGATAGTGCTGACGTTTTCGGACAGTGAGGAAACAGTCTTTCAAAGAGCGGTTTCGCTCTTGGCAGACGAATTGCAGATTGAAGCGGAACAACAACCCGTTTCCTTGTCTGTATTATCCTTTCAAGGCTTGGAAATACTGCAACATCAGCGCAGGGTGTTGCGGGACAGGAGAGAAGTACGCCTTACCCGTCTTGAGTATGGTACGCTTGTTTTCCTTGCTTCCAGTCCAAACAGGGTATTTACGCAGTCGCAGATTTTTGAAGCTGTTTGGAGCATGGAAAGCAATAGCTGTCATTCAAGCGTTACAAATGTGATATACAATTTGCGGAAAAAGATTGAGCCGGACAGTAAAAATCCGACTTATCTCAAAACTGTGTTAGGTATTGGCTACAAGTTCAGTGCTGACAGTGTTGGAAAGTGATATGTCATTTATTGCTTTCCTGCTTGCTTTTGGGTAAAAAAACAGCGGTAAATTTGTGATAGGTTTACCGCTGTTTGGTCTGTTGCAATTATTTAGTTTTGGCATGGACAAACTGGAATTTACGTTGCTGTTACTTTTTCAGAAAATCACTAAATTCTTTCAATTCCTTTTTTGTATCTTCGGAAAGTCTGTTATATTCTGTATTATGAATCGCACCCTCTAATGTATATAAATGTACTAGACAAACATTTGGATATTTCTGCTTTAGCTTAAGAAATGCGTCTTTTGCACCTACATCAATTAGTTTCTCGGAAGATTCAATACCAACAGATATTAGCTTTTTTTCCATTTCCTTACCAATATTCAACATAGCTGTTAATTCTGACATATTTATCTTCAACTCCCTTGTTCTACTTTTTTCAAATTCCGATTGTGTTTTCACAAAATCTAAGGGATTTAATAATTCTTATATTTTGTTATCATGAATTGCTTTAACCACTGAAAACACTAAATTTGTGCAAGGTGAGCATTCCCTTAGATTTTCCCTTATGTTATTTTCTCCCTCTTGCTGTTATGAACCCTAATGAGGGAAACTTTAAGGGAAAGAAAAACCTATAACACATTATAACACAAAACAATTAAGGCGTGGGAACTGATTTGATATGCTTGTAAAAATTATGAAAGGACAAAGAAAATGAATCTAATATACGCAAGGTACAATATGTACCACAACAGTATTGACATTACTACATTTGACGGTTACATTCTACGGATTGACTGTAACAAAGCAGAGAAAGGATTTAAAAACACAGCATGGACAGACCATGTACTAAATGCACTGGCAATAGATAATCTGCTTGAAACATGCAACCCATCGGACACCGATGGGTTTGTTTTATCTCAACAACGAAATACAGATATTTATAGATGCAGAGGATAATCAGGAAAGTTTGACATAAAAATGCTTAAAATCTTTTACAAAATGCTTTTAAGCATTTTTCATTTTGCTTTTTAATCTCTTTCAAAATGCCAAAAGAAATATATATCCAAAAGAGCTTATTATTTATACAGAATAAAATTTCTCCAAAGTCGAGAGCATTTTCTCTTGACTGACAGGTTTTGTCAGATGTGCATTCATTCCTGCATCAGTTGTCCTTCTTATATCTTCACTATATGCGTCTGCTGTCATAGCTATTATTGGGACTGTTACAGCGTCAGTTCTTGGCAATGTCCGGATTGATTTTGTAGCGGTCAGACCATCCATCACAGGCATTCTCACATCCATTAACACAGCATTAAAAGTATTCTCAGGCGAATTATTAAAAATATTAACAGCAATCTGTCCATTTTCTGCCGTCATTACTTCAATCCCTTCATCTTCCAGCATAAATTTCGCAATTTCCATATTCAGTGGGGTATCTTCAACTAACAGGACTTTCATGCCGTCCAGATGGGCGTTCCGTTCCTGTATGCTTTCCATTTTATTCTCTTTCTCTGCAATGCCAGACATTATCCCTGTATCAAATGTTACCTCCACAGTAAATTTACTGCCAACTCCCGGCTTGCTTGCTGCCTTGATAATCCCCCCCATCAAATCAACCAGTTTTTTTGTAATAGCCATTCCCAATCCGGTTCCCTTATACCCATTGCAATTTCCGCTATTTTCCTGTGTAAAGGAATCCCAAATTTTTTCCAAAAAATCCGGTTTCATACCAATTCCGGTATCCTCAATCTCAAAATGGTATGTCGCCTTTCCGTCTCCAGCAGAAACCTCCTTTACCTGAAAAATGATTTTCCCTCCATCCGGGGTAAACTTAATGGCATTTGATAAAATATTGATAAGTACCTGACGCAGATGTAATTCATCGCCAATTAGCAGAGGATGATGGAATATACCAAACTCCCTGACAAAATCCACCTTTCTCTGTGCCAGCAGACTTTCCGCAATTAGTGCACAACCGTTAATCACCTCACGTATATCCATCCGTTCATGGTTCATAACCATTCTGCCGCTTTCAATCCGGCTCATATCCAAAATATCGTTAATCAGGGATAGCAGATGTTTGGAAGAACTGTCAATTTTCCCTAGACAATCAAGAACCCTGTCTTTATCATCAAAATGTTTCATGGCAATGCCTGTCATTCCAATAATGCCATTCAGGGGTGTTCGTATATCATGGGACATATGGGATAAAAAAGCACTTTTTTCCCTGCTGTTGTTCTCTGCCCGCAAAACGCTCTCTTGTAATGACAGATTTTCTGTTTCCAAAACCGCAATTTTCTTTTTTAACTTTTTCACTGTTTTCTTCTTTTTCATAGCTCCTCCATTCCAGTAATTATCTTGTTTACACAAGTTATTTTATACGATTTCCATCTGATAAACCATAAAGGGCAGATAACAAGTATGTTAAAACTGCGTTAAAAATATGTCGGGCATAGCCCTTATACGGGCTGTTTTCCGGCATATATTTATCTTTATTATTTTTTAGAAAATGCAATCGTTACCACCGTTCCCACATCCACAGTACTTTCCAGACTGAGCTTTGCATGGTGGTACAGAGCACCATGCTTTACTATGGCAAGACCAAGACCTGTTCCACCTACCTTTTTGGAATGGCTTTTATCCACCCGGTAAAAGCGTTCGAACACCCTGTCCTGATGTGATATAGGAATCCCGATTCCCGTATCACGCACAATCACATTCACGCCATCTCCCGTCTGGTTTACCAAAACATCCACCGTACCATTTTCCTTGTTATATTTCATCGCATTGTCACAAAGGTTATAGAGCATTTCCTCCAAAATTTTATGCACGCCTATAATCTCTGCCCTGCCGCCAATCAAATGAAAGGTAATATTCTTCTTATCGGCTTCTTTTTCCAACCGTCCGATTACTTCCTTTGACAATTCATATAAATCCACCGTTTCCTTTTCATAAGGAATACTCTGCCCGTCAAGTTCAGAAATCTTAATAATATCATTGACTAACGTAATCAGCCGCTGTGCCTCATCATAAATGGATTTTGAAAAGTCAGTCACATCATTTTCCAGAACATCGCCTGCTTTCATCAGTTCGGCAAAGCCAGAGATAGACGTCAGCGGAGTTTTCAGTTCATGGGAAACATTTGCCGTAAACTCCCGTCGCAGTGCATCCCTTTTTTCACGTTCCGTAATATCCAGAATCACCACAACAGCCCCGATTACAGATTCTTTCTCAAAAACCGGATTGGCAATCAGACTGTAACTGCGTTCCTCCCGCACCATCGTATTTTCTGCCTTTATTCCTGACAATACATCGGATATGACGCCTCTGAACTCTTTTGCCCGGCAGAACAGAAGGACACTCCTATCTGCCGGAGGGGTAATCTCAAGCAGGTTTAATGCGGCAGAATTATAGGTCAGAAGATTGGCGTCTGCATCAATCACCAGAAAGCCCTCACTCATATTTTCTGTAATCAGGTTAAATTCCTTCTGTTTTTTGCGGGCACCCGCAAGTTGTTCCCCTATCGTTTCTTTCTGGTCTGCAATTTTCCGTAACAGCGGAGTTAATTCCTCATATGTTTCGTTATTCTCAGGCACTTCCAAATCCAGTTTGTTAATTGGTTCTATAATGGCTTTTGATACCCTTGCGGAAAGCACCAGTGTTAAAATCAATGCGACAAACATAATGAATAAAATCGGCTGAAGCATCCCCATCAGAATGGTTACTACCGTATACTGTTCTGTCGAAACCCGCAGTATGCTGCCATCGGAAAGCCGTATGGCATAATTCACTGTTTTCTCCGTCAGGGTTTTGGAGTACCTTGTACTCATTCCTTTTCCCTCTTTCATTGCCGTTTTAATTTCATCCCGGTCAGCATGATTATCCAGTTCGGACACATCTGCCCTGCTGTCGAACAATACCGTTCCATTTTCATCAATCCATGTGATACGGTTATTTCCGGCAAGTTTGTTATTCTTGTTATCAAAACTGTCAAAATATCCGGCTCCCTCATTTTCAAGAGCATGTGCCAGAAAGCCGGCCTCATTGGCAAGCTCTTTCTGTATCTGCTTTTCAAAAAAATGAAACAAAAGCCCCATAATCAATGCAATGGTAGCTGCCAATACAAGACAGACGGTAAGCAGTGACGAACGAAAAATTTTTTTATTCATTCCAATCGCCTCCTAATTTATAGCCGATTCCTTTTATTGTCTGAATGAGTTTTCCTGCATCCCCCAGTTTTACCCGCAGTTTGCGGATATGCACATCCAGCGTTCGGGATTCTGTATAATATTCTCCCCAGACACTGGTTAAAAGCCTGTCGCGTTCCACCACATTGCCCTCTGCCTCCAGCAGGACTATTAACAGCAGATATTCCTTATAGGAAAGCGATACCGCTTCCCCTGATACCGTAATAATATGTTTTGCAGGATTAACATACAACCCGCCAATCGTATACGTTCTGTCATCCTGCGTTTTTTGGGAACGTCTCAGTACCGCCCGAACCCTTGAAATCAGTTCCATCGTTCCAAAAGGCTTTGCCACGTAATCATCCGCCCCCATATCAAGGCCTGTGACCTTATCAAATTCACTACCCTTTGCGGTAAGCATAATAACAGGGATGTGTTCTGTCGCTGCATTACCTTTCAGTTTATTCAGAATCGACAATCCGTCTTCTTCCGGCAGCATAATATCCAGCAAAACCAATTCCGGCAGTTCCGTATTGATTCCCTGCCAAAATTCCTTTGGAGAAGAATGCCCCTGCACTTCAAATCCCTCTTTTGACAGGGCATAGCATACCAGCTTTCTTATATTATCATCATCTTCCAGCAGATAAATCATGTTAACCGATTCCTCCTTTGGTGGAGCTTTCCTTATTTTCAGGTCTTTTCCGATGCTCTCCGGTAATGGAATAAATAACCCATTCCGCAATATTTTCTGCATGGTCGCCAATCCGCTCAAAATATTTTGCAATCATCAGCAAATCCATAAGAGCCTCCGCATCGTCATGCCCCTCTGTTATTGATTTTATCAACTCCCGCTTTACCTTGTCAAACAAATCATCCACGATATTATCATGTTCAATGACCAGCCAGGCAATGTCCAGATTCATTTTTACAAAGGATTCAATACTTTCTGACACCATTTTGATCGCTGCTTCTGCCATTTCCCGGATATGGGTTTCGCCAAGCGTTCCCTTTTTTGCCACATAAGGTGCAATCTCCACAATATCCGATGCCTGATCCCCAATCCGCTCCATATCGGATATCATTTTCAAAGCGGCTGAAACAACTCTCAAATCTTTTGCTACAGGCTGCTGCTGCAAAATCAGTTTCAGGCAGAGGGTTTCGATATCACGCTCTTTTTTATCAATCTGCGTGTCCGCATCCAGACACATATTTTTGCTGTTTTCCTCATGGTCCGTAAGATATTTTACCGCATTGGTAATTGCCTCTTCGCATAAGGCTCCCATGGTAACAAGTTCTGTATTAAGCTGCGATAACTGTCTGTCAAATTTATTCCGCATTATCCAAACCTCCCTGTAATATAATCCTCTGTTCTTTTATCTGACGGTGTAGAGAACATGGTCTGCGTGTCGTCAAATTCCACCACCTCGCCCAGCAGGAAGAATGCTGTCTTATCTGCAATCCGCACTGCCTGCTGCATATTGTGGGTTACCATAATAATCGTATATTTTTCCTTCAATTCCATTGCTAAATCTTCAATCTTTGAAGTGGAAATAGGGTCAAGGGCAGACGTCGGTTCATCCATCAGAAGGACTTCCGGCTCCACCGCCAGTGCCCTTGCAATGCAGAGCCTCTGCTGCTGGCCGCCACTCATGCCCAATGCACTCTTTTTCAAACGGTCTTTGCATTCCTCCCAGATTGCCGCCTGCGTCAGGGAACGCTCCACGATTTCATCCAGCTTAACCTTTGATTTGATTCCATGTATTCTTGGACCATAGGCAATATTATCATAAATACTCATTGGAAACGGATTCGGTTTTTGAAAGACCATGCCAACACGTTTCCGCAAAATGTTTACATCAATCCCCTTGTAAATGTCAATGCCGGAAAGCATAATTTCTCCTTCGATACGGCAGCTTTCCACCAAATCATTCATCCGGTTCAATGTTTTCAGATAAGTGGATTTTCCACAGCCAGAGGGGCCAATCAGCGCAGTGATTTTCTTTTCCGGGATTTCCATGTTGATACTTTTCAGGGCATGGCTCGCACCATACCATAAGTTTAAATTCTTTGTCGTGATAATGTGTTCCATAACTTTAACCTCGTTTCTGTTTCAGTCTAAGTGCCGCTATCTTTGCCGACATATTGATAAGAAAGGTAAGTACAAGCAATATAGCGGCAACCGCAAACGCAACATCAAACTGCCCGCGCTCTTTCGCATATACATACATGGCAACGGTCAGAGTAGAACCCGCATTTCCCGCCTGCACTGCCTCTGGTACGGACAGCAGTTCATTTGCCATCCCTGCCGTAAAGAGAAGTGCGGCACTTTCACCTACCACTCTGCCCACCGATAAGATACAGCCGGTAACAATCCCATCAATGACACAGGGAATGACAACTGTACGAATCATATACCATTTGCCTGCCCCTAATCCAAGCGAACCTTCCCGATATGCTTTTGGCACCGTTTTCAGGCTTTCCTGTGTGGTGCGTATAATCGTGGGCAATGTCATGATTGCCAGGGTGAGCGAACCGGCCATCAGACTGGTTCCCAGAGAGAAAAACTGCACAAACAGGAGCATTCCCACCAGTCCATATATAATTGATGGGATTCCGGCAAGGGTTTCTGTTGCCAGTTCAATGACCCGTACCAGTTTTTTATTCTTTGCATATTCGTTCAGATAAATCGCAGCCCCTACCCCAAGCGGCAGTACAATTACAAGCGTTATGATAATGATATATAAGGTATTCAGGATGTTTGGCAGAATCCCGACCGTACCACGCAAAAGGCTTGGTTTCGTAGAAACAAGCATCCATGAGATATGTGGAATGCCCCGGTACAGGATATATCCAATCAGTCCGAGCAGGAGAGAGCAAATCAATCCTGCTGATAAAACCATCATCAGCTTTAAGATAGTATCCTTAATTTTTCTTGCTTTCGATATTGTATCAGTCACATGTATTTCCTCCATTTTCCTCAAGAACGCTGTTTTTGCGTTCTTGATAGGTTTGCCTTAGTTCCACTTGGCATGGTATTTTCATGCAATAGTGGAACTTCAAACCTTTTTTTTAATTACTACATTTAATATCAGGTTAATTGCCATAATGAACAGAAAAAGCACCAGTGCGATGGAATATAATGCCTGTCTCTGTAAGCCGGAAGAATAGGACATTTCACTGGCAACAGCAGTAGTCAGAAACCGGACGCTGCCAAACAGTTTCGGCATATTGGCAACATTTCCCGCTACCATCATAACCGCCATCGCTTCCCCGACTGCCCTGCCAATGCCTAATACAACCGCAGTGACAATGCCGCT
This sequence comes from Roseburia sp., assembly GCA_017621905.1. Lineage (GTDB taxonomy): Bacteria > Bacillota > Clostridia > Lachnospirales > Lachnospiraceae > Roseburia. The sequence goes on along the minus strand of JAGASC010000198.1, from coordinate 8,353 downwards.
TTTTGCGGCAGGCACAACCACCTTAAATACGGTTTCCGTCTTTGTCGCCCCCAGAGCAAGGGAAGCCTCCTCATATTCCTTTGGCACCGCCCCGATTGCCGTTTCCGATACGGAAATGACAGAGGGCAGAATCATAACAGCAAGGACAAGAATTGCCGAAAAGAGGTTTGCACCATCCGGGAGATGAAATATCTCCCTTACGCATGGAACAATGATGATCATTCCCACCAGCCCATAAACGACAGACGGGATTCCGGCAAGCAAATCTACCACATTCCTTACTGCACTGCTAACTTTCTTTGGGGACATCTTTGCCAGAAAAATAGCACATAGCAGTCCAATCGGAACTCCTATGAGGATTGCCCCCAGAGTTCCGTATACGGATGTCAGGATAAAGGGAAGGATTCCATAGGAAGGCTTTGCAGAAGTAGATGCCCAGACCTTCCCAAACAGGAAATCTCCCAGACCGATATCCCGTATTGCCGGAATGCCGCTTATCAAGAGAAATATAGTAATTAGGACGACAAACAGTATCGTCAGCAGACCGCATACCAAAAACAACAGGTTCATTGCCCTTTCCATCCACCTTGCTGTCTTTTTTATCTTTTCCATAACAGCCCCTCCTGTAATTACCGTTTGACAGGAACAGCACCTGCCTCTGTAATAAGGCTGTCTGCCTGTTCGCTGGTAGCGAAGTCGAAAAACTCCTGTGCAGCTTTAGAAAGAGCAGTGTCCTTTTTTGTGACCAGCACGAAGTTTCTCTGGACTTTGTATTTCCCATCCTGAATACTTTCTGTTGTCGGGCTTACCCCTTCCACGCTGACCATCTTTACCGTATCACCAACCGAGGCAACCGATGCATAGCCAATGGCATTTGGATTGCCGGATACCGTCTGCACGACATCGCCCGTAGACGTAAGTTCCTGTGAATACTTGCATTTATCCTTTGTGCCTGTCACTTCCTCAAAACCGTCTCTTGTGCCGGAAGCCGCCTCACGCCCAATACAGACAATCGGTGCGTCGCTGCCGCCAACCTCTTTCCAGTTGGTAATCTCACCACTGTAAATCTTCCCTATCTGATCAATTGTTAAATCTGTTGCCGGATTATCAGGATTGACTATGATTCCGATTCCATCAATGGCAACTACCGTTCCCTGTAAATCTGCTGTTTCATCTTCCTTCAGGTCACGACTTGCCAGTCCGATATCACATCTTCCTTCCGCTACTGCCTGTATACCGGAACTAGAACCCGTTGGATTGTATGTAACCTTTATATTTCCATGTTCCTCCATATAGGCTTCACTCAAAAATCCAATGACTTTCTCCATTGAAGTGGAACCGTCGGTGGCTATTGTTTGTGAACTCTTAGTTGTCTCATTTGCTGTACTTTTGTCAGTGGACGAACCAGCATTGCCGCTACATCCTGTCAATACCCCTGTCATAAGTGTAAAAACGGTTGCAATCATAATAAATTTTTTCATATTGAACACACTCCTTTGTTTTTTTGTATGAACCAAGTATACCGTCCCCAATGTTAACTCTAAAAGTGCATATATGTTAATTGTAAGTTAATTGCACTGCAAAAGGCATAGAATATTTCATCTATGCCTTTTAACAACGGAATTATTTATCTGCCCTGTATATATTCCTCGTTTTGTCTCTGATACATAGGACGGTTCTCCCTTGTACGTTCTTCCGGTTCCATATCCTCCATGAAACTCTCCACCGCCTTTACATACACCTCTGCCAGCTCTAACGTACATATCCGGTTCTCCGGCATGATTTCCTCTCTTATTTCAGAAACCTTTACAGCCTGTTCCTTCTGCACATTCCAGAATCCCGCCAGCCTGTACTCCGTTCCCCGTCCGTTATAGTCCTCATACACCGGAACCACTTCCCCTGTGGAAGTCTGCCACGAGGCAATCTCCGGGAACGTGACAAGCCTGTCATGCTGAGGGAGAGAGGTACGGTACTCCCTTAACAGCCTGCCGAGAGGGGTATAGCCATAAGGGGAGGCGGCCCGTATATCCTTTTTTTCTTCTACAAACTTTGCAAACTCCCGCACCAGCGGAATCATGGATAACAGCTTATAAAAGAGTGCTTTGAGTTTATCCAGTACGTTGATGAAATCCAGACGCTTTTCAAACTCTTTATCCAGCACACCGATATCCTCTAAAAGCCCCTCTTTTTTTGCCTGCATTTGTTCCTTTTCATCTGTTGCTTTCCTGACATCACGCAAAAGACGCTCTTTATCAGAATGAAGGATAAGCGTATCTGTTTTTAAGGACAAATTTTCCTGCCGTATTTCCTCCTGTTCTGCCATCAGTTTTTGTTTCATTTCCCTGCTTTCTGTTTTTATCTGTACCAAATCTTTTTCTGCCCCGGCAATCTCCATCTTTGTATCGGACAAATGTCTTTCTGCCGCTGAAACCTCTTGTTCAATCTGTTCCAGATGTTGGCTGGTATCAAAAAGCCTGTCCTGTTTTTCTTCAAGGAATCCCGCCACCATTTCCAGCCGCTTCGTTTCCTGCTGCACCTTATATTCCGCAACGGTCAGGTCATGGTTTTTCCCTTTCTGCTTATCTTTTACAAGCACTCCGAAGTGGATAAGCATTTCTACGCTTGCGGTCTGACGCAGGCTGTTCTGTAAAATATTCTCCAGCGTTTTCGGAGTGAAAACAGAGCGTTTGGAAACCTTTGTTTCCAGCCCGCGCTTAAATCCCCTGCCTATGGGAACGCCTACAACGTGCATATGCGGGCTTGCTTCGTCAAAGTGGACTACCGCATTTGCAACTTTGAAATCCGGCATTTCTTTCTGTAACTGCTCCAGTAAGGTGTCATATACCTTGCAGATATTTTCTTTGTTTTGCTTTTCCTTATCTGTTTCCATAAAGACATCTTCCCAGAAATCCTTATCCCCGCACTGGAAAATAATCTCCACTGCCATGTCCTGGTTCTTGCCGGACAGATGTTCAAAATAATCGTCAATCCGTCGGTCTGCCCTTGTCTGTTTTTGGTTATACTGCTCCAGTGCTTCCGAAAAAGTGTCCTGATAGACTTTTTTCACATCCCACAGGAGGTTTGTACTGCCAAAGAGCAGGACAATGTTCTCCCTGTCATATTCTTTGGAACGGTATTTTCGCAGGTTGTGTTTCGCCACACCCGACAACCTGCCTTTGCTGTTGATGGCACTTTTCCCATTGCTGATGTGGGCACTGTATGATACATCATCCATCCCATCCTCCTCTCCGCCGGGGAAAATTTTTTCTTATTCGTCATTCCCCGTCCGGCTGGTTTCTTTATCAATGATTTTACGTTTCCGGTTTTTCTTTCGGCTGATGGGAACGTGGCGGGCTGCGGTTATCATTTCGGCTCTGCCGATAATGATAACCCCCTAGCATTTTTGTCAAGCCAAAAATGCGGGGGCTCTCCGAGGGTGCAAGACATTCGGGGAATGTCTGTTATGCACCGACCGAAGCGGAGCGTAGACCTGCCGGGGGCTTGTCCAAGCGGGCGTATATTGTTCCTGCGGCTGTATCTGTACCTGCTGCCCTGCCTTTTTACCTATCTCCAAAACAATCCGCACCTTATAACTACATATCCACCGGAATGAAATATGGCAGATATGCACAAGTGCTGGCATGGTGTAAGCATACTGCCTACAGGTACAGGCATAAGTAACTGCATAATCTCCATAAGTACTGGCAAAGGTGCAAGCACCTGTCTGTTTCCCCTAATTTTGGTGCGGGCAGAGTGCAGGCAAAGGTGCAGGCACTTTTCCCATTGATTCCCCTGTCATGGTGTAGTTTTGATGTAGGCTTTGCCCTAAATGATGTAGGAATGGTGTAGGATTTCAAAAAATGATGTAGGAGCGGTGTAGAAAAAATCTACACCATTGCTACACCAAAACTACACCATTCCTGCCCTGCCTAAAGAAAAATTCCGGTTGATAACCAGAGAAGTCTGTGATACACTTATCTTGCGTGTAGGTATATCAAGACTCCGGTCTGGTTACCAATGGGGCAGCCGTTATGGCTGCCTCTTATCATGTCCGGACAGTTTTCACTTCCGGGCGGTTCCGCAGGTCTTGCCCCTCATTCGCTGCCATGAACCTCTCCAGCACATCCCTGCGTATGATTGCTTTCCGTCCAATTCGCAGCACCGGGATTTTTTCCCATTCCACCAGTTTCCGCATGGTGTTCCTGCCAATGCCCGTATATTCAGACGCTTCCTCTATTGTCATTCCAATCTTAACCTCTGCCATAGAAATATCCTCCCTCTTTTCTGGTAATTTGTTTTTCCTGCATTTTCATTCCTGCTCATATCCGTATCCCCCCTTTCCTGTTGTTTTATAATATTGCATTATGCAACACTGTAAAATACATGATAAATAAATACGACGGTTTTGTCAAGTCCTTTTGCGGTTGTTTCCATTTTGCATATTGCAATATCTGTTTTTATGTGTTATCATGGTCATGTAACAAAGAGATATGTCCCCTTTTAACAGCTTATAATAAGCAGGGGGGGACACAGTGCAAGGAGGTCACGATGGAGAAGAAAGAACTTCGCAGGATTATCGGTGAACGGGCGAAACAACGCCGCAAGTCGCTGAAACTCCCTCTCCAGTATGTAGCCGGGCAGATGGATGTGAACAAGACCACCGTCCAACGGTATGAAAATGGGAGCATTGACAACACAAAGAAACTGATTGTTGAGGGATTAGCGGATGCACTTCATGTATCAGCGGCATGGCTCCGGGGCGAAACGGAGGATATGGGGGCGGATATGTCGGACAGCCGGGATTTTAAGATTGAATCCGCCATAAGCCGGATAATGGGCGATTTTCCACTTGACATGACAGAGGCAGAAAGTGATTTCTCAAAGGATTTGCTGCTTTTATTCCTTTATGAGTACCGGATGTTTAACCAGTCTTTTACCCATGCGAGCAAAGAGTATGGTAAGAGCGGGGATTTCAACGAGGCAATGTCAAAGGTCATGGGTTTTGAATCCGAGCAGGAGTTTAACAACGTCATGTTTCTTCGGGAGGTTATGCGTTTTATCAACAGCACGAGTGAAATCAGCGACATTGTGAGGGTGTATGTCAAACAGCCGGAGCTTGCGAGGACAAGGCTGAAAAATCTTCTGAGTGAACATTCTTTGTAACAGGGCAGCCGGAGTTTTGATATGCCTACACGCATATGCTCATAAATGAGCAATCGCGGGCAGTCGCCAAATGCAAGCAAGCTTGGATTTGGCTCGTTGCTTTCGCGAAAACAAGCATATCTTTTCAGTTCCGATTGCCAGTCAGGAAAGGAGATTTTATTATGGCAAAAGGTTCTGTAAGAAAAAAAGGAAAGAAATGGTACTACCGCTTTTATGTGGAGAATGAGAGCGGAAATCTGGTACAGAAGGAGTACGCAGGAACAGAGAGCAAGAGCGAAACGGAGAAACTTCTCCGCAAGGCAATGGAGGATTATGAGGAAAAGAAGTTTGTGGCAAAAACGGAGAATATCACGCTGGGAACACTTCTTGACATCTGGGCAGAGGAAGAACTAAAAACCGGAACATTGAGTAACGGAACGGTTGAAAATTATCTTCTCACGATTAACAGAATAAAACAGCATCCTATCAGCAACCGAAAACTGAAATCGGTTACATCCGAGCATTTGCAACAGTTTTTGGACCTTCTCACATTTGGAGGCACTGCCGGAGAATTTACTTCAAAAGGGTACAGCAAAGATTACATTCATTCTTTTTCGGCTGTATTACAGCAGTCTTTCCGATTTGCAGTCTTTCCCAAGAAGTATATTACTTTTAATCCCATGCAGTATGTGGTGTTAAGGAAAAAATCTGAAAATGTTGACTTATTCACAGACAAGGAGGGAATAGATTCTGAAACCACCCCTCTGACATTCCGGCAGTATCAAGAATTGATTGCTTATCTGGAAAAAAAGAATAGGCCAGCTATTCTGCCAATGCAGATAGCCTATTTTACAGGTCTCAGGCTTGGCGAAATATGTGGTCTGACATGGCAGGACATCAATCTTGAGGAACAATACCTTACGGTGCGGAGAAGTGTCCGGTACAATGGTGCAAGACACAAGATGGAATTGGACCGACTAAACGGAAAAAGGTAAGAACTGTCGATTTTGGCGATACCCTTACCAGAATTTTAAGGAAAGCCAAAAAGGAACAGCACCGACAGCGTTTACAGTATGGGCAGCTTTACCATCTGAACTATTACAAGGAAGTGACAGAAAAGAACAGGGTATATTATGAACTGTACCATTTAGACGGAACAGCAGAATTACCCGAAGATTACACCGAGATTTCTCTTGTATGTTTAAGACCGGATGGGACATACGAATCCCCAAGCACGCTGGGTATTGTCTGCAGGACGATAAAAGACCGCCTGCCGGGATTTGAAAATTTCCACTTTCATACGCTTAGGCATACCTATACTTCCAACCTGCTTGCTAATGGGGCACAGCCGAAAGATGTGCAGGAACTGTTAGGACATTCTGATATTAGTATTACCATGAATGTATATGCCCATGCCGACAGGGAGGCAAAGCGTAATTCCGCTAAACTTCTTGATAAGGTAGTGGTTAGTGATTAACAATCCGCAAAAGAGTTTTCCCTTGTAAATACCCAGCAAGGGCAAAAACAAGGGAAAATGATACATAACGTAAGATTCTAGGTACTACAAAGCCTTAAAAATAGGGAAAGTTTGAGCAATTCACTTTCAAATCCCGATTTTTCTTTATTTGCTGGAGAGTCAAAAGTTCTATTCTGTAAATTATATTTTAACAATTTTTGTTTGAAATAATACTATTTTTGTACTGAAAATATTTTTAAACGTACAAAACATAGGAATAAATAGAATTATTTATTACTTCTTTGAGAACTTTTGACTCTCCAGTTATTTGCACTTATTCATTAAATAAGAAGTTTACAATTTCTTTACCATCAAATATTCATCAGCGTATGTTCCATTTTGATAACATAAAGCATTTTCTCTTGTACCAATGATTTCAAAGCCAAAATCTCGGTACATTTTTAGTGCTTTCTCATTATTTTTTACAACATCTAACTCTATTTGCACAACACCCGCTTTTTTGCACCATTTTATGCATTCTTCCATCATTTTTCCACCAATTCCAAGATTACAATAATCTTTCAAAATTACAAAAGCGACTTCTGCCCTATGACGATATCTTGCATTTCTTTTGATTAGACCAACTGAACATTGGCCAATTACTTTATTTTCATATTCTGCAACAAACCATTCAACACCATTATCTGCAAGCACATTTTCTATTATTTGCTTTTCTTGTTCAACTGATGTACAAAACTCGCCCGGATCTCTTGCCAAAAATAAAGTCTCGGTATCTGCAATAGTCATAACATTAATAATAGCTTTCGCATCCTCTGTCTTCGGTTTTCGAATGGTAACCTTTTTTCCATTCCTTAATAAATATTCCATTTATCTCAGCTCCTTTTCAAATTCCCGATTTGTCGCTGTCAACGACATTGAAATTATACCACACAACCGACTGGATCACAATGACACATCATGCGTTTTTGACTTCTCCTTTCTCTGTTCTGTCGGCGGTATCGCCTGTTCTACACAACGCTTGACGGTTTCAGCTTCAGCAACTTCCTCTTTCAGACTTCGCATTTCCCGATATAGGCGGTCTTTCTGTGCGGTTAGGTCTGCAACCTCGGCTTTCCATGCTTTCGGTCTTAGCTTGGTGTCGCTCCCTAAATGCTCTTTCAGATACCGTTCCGCTCGGTCATACAGTGCAAGTTCGGTGCGGTAGCGTTCCGCATAATCCTCCTGCTTTTTCGGCTTGGTCTGCTTGTATGCCTTGTGGTAATCTCGGTATTGCAGATAATTTTCCGCTTGGTCTATCAGTTCTTTCCGCTCATGGATTAGCTTTTCCGTCTGCTTTATCTCGCTGTTGGTATTCCAGTACCGCTTTTTCATTTTCGTTAGCGTTTCCTGCAATTCGGACAGGGTGGAAATGTTGTTGCCCTGCAAGAAGCTGACCGCCTTTGCAAAACTCGTTAGGTCTTTTATCTTCCCGTAGCGGCTGTTGGGCTGTCCTGCCTGTTGTATGGCGGTATTCAGCAGTTCAAGGAGCGTGGGCGGCTGTGGGGAATGGACAGGAACGGAATGGAATTGATTGACAGATTGGTTGTCCTTTTCTGCTGATGATATTGTCAATATTAGTTGACACATTTTTCTCAAAGATATCACTGACTATGCTGACAATTTCAAAGCCTCATAATACCGTCTTCGTTTTAGCATAGGGGGAAGACCACCATTGGCGGAGCAGATCCTCCGATT